>JAYTAK010001220.1:0-2635 GCA_043737515.1 Candidatus Kuenenia sp.
GAGCCGTAGGCGTAGGCGAAACTCCCTGCCGCCTACGCCTACGGCTCGCCGTTAAACTAATGACGTTCCCATAAATCACGCACATAGAATCCGGTCGGATCAACACTTTTCAAACCTCAAATTAGAAACCGAAAGACACAAGTCACAACATGTCAACGCCTTCCACAACCAAACCAGTCATCGGCTCCTGGATGCAGCAGAGTGAGACTCTGCTGTCATTCGGCATGCTCGTGGGTTTGATCGTGATGCTGGTGCCGATTCCGGAATGGTTACTGGATGTGCTGATCGCGTCCAACCTGGCGGCGACGACATTGCTGCTGCTGGTGACGCTGAGTGCCCGCCGGGCGTTGGAGCTGACCGTTTTCCCGTCACTGTTACTGCTGCTCACGCTGTATCGGCTGTCGCTGAACGTCGCCACGACGCGTCTGATTTTGCTCGACGGCAACGCCGGTCAGATCGTCACGGCGTTCGGGAATTATGTGGTCGGCGGACAACTTGTGGTGGGACTGGTCATCTTCCTGATCCTGGTCATCATTCAGTTCATGGTGATTACGAAAGGTGCCGGGCGCATCGCTGAAGTCGCAGCTCGATTTACTCTGGATGCCATGCCCGGCAAGCAGATGGCGATCGATGCGGAACTCAACGCAGGCAGCATCAGCGACATCGAAGCCCGCCGTCGCCGCGATGAACTTTCGCGTGAGACCGAATTCTACGGAGCGATGGACGGTGCCAGTAAGTTCGTGCGTGGCGACGCGATCGCCGGGTTGATCATCACCGCTATCAACCTGATTGGCGGCGTCCTGATGGGCGTGACGCACGGAATGTCGTTCCTGGATTCCATTCGCACCTATTCGATTCTGTCGGTCGGAGACGGACTGGTCTCGCAGATTCCGGCACTGGTGATCGCCACGACGGCCGGTGTGCTCGTCACGAAGACGACGTCGGAAGACAGCCTTGGCGACGAAATCAGCGGGCAACTTTTTCGATCCAATCGCCCTATCTACATCGGGGCCGGTATTTTGTCGGTGATTGCACTGATGCCGGGGCTTCCCAAGCTGCCGTTTCTGGGTGTCGCCGGCGGATTGATGCTGTTGGGCAGTCGCCGAAAACCGATCGAGCAGCCAGCAGAAATTCCCCAGGGCTCCGGCCCAACGCCGCCGACTCAGCCGGACGACGAACGTCACCTGGACGAGTTCCTGCTCACAGATCGGGCGGTCGTGGAAGTCGGGGCAAGGCTGGTGCCGTTCATTCAAAGCAAACGAGTGAAGGGACTCTCGGAACGCATCACCGCGCTGCGTCGTGAGTTCTCTCGCACCAGTGGATTGTGGGTGCCGCCGATTCGCGTGAACAGCAACCTGTTGCTGCAGGCGGAAGAGTATCGCATCCTGATCGCTGGTCGACGAGTGGCGGGCGGTGAACTGCGGACTGAGCAGTTGCTGGCCATTCTCCCCGAAGGTCGGCAGGTTTCAATTACCGGAGAGGCCGCCGTCGAACCGGCATTTGGTTTGGCTGCGCGATGGATCACTCCTGAAAACGTGCGACTGGCAGAAATTCAGGGCTGCACAGTTGTGGATCCTTTGAGTGTCTTGATTACTCATCTGGGCGAAATCCTGAATCGCTTTGCCCACGAACTTCTGACTCGTGAATCGCTCAAGCAGATGCTGGATCGAGCACGCGAGTTTTGCCCGACGATCATTGATGAAATCAAACCGGAGACAATTCGCATGGGATCACTGCATCAGGTTCTGGTTCAACTGGCTGAAGACCGGATTCCGTTGTCCGATATCGCACTGATTCTCGAGTCCATCGTCAATCACGCTCCTGAATCCAAGAGCAGCGAAGAACTGACAGACAGCGTCAGGCGCGATCTGGGCCGTCTGGTCTGCGAACGCTTTCGTGGCACAGACGGACGTCTGCGTGTGATCTCGATGGAGCCTCGGCTTGACATTCGCCTGCGGCAATCGATTCAGAAGGATCAGGTCGCGCTGGAAGTCAGTTCGGCGACACGGATGATTGAGGCAATTCACAAGGCGTGGAAAGATTCTGAGCGGCGGCAGATGCCACTGGCGCTGTTGGTGGATCAGCGAATCCGCCGACCATTGAGACGACTGATCGCACGCACAACGCCTGACATCGGCGTGATTGCCTATCAGGAAGTACCCGATGATCTGGTGATCGATTCCGTCGTGATGCTGGAGTTCGACGACATCATTGGAACTGAAGCAATAGCCGAAAACAAACAGTTTCGTGATGCCGCGTAAGGAACTCACAATATGACTCCGGACCCGCAGCCAACCAGTAACCGAACCTCACAACTATGAATGCGTCTGAAATCATTCTCGATCAACGTCCCTGGGGACGTGCCTGCGGTCTGCTGGTCTGCAGCGCCGTGATGCTGATTGGCATCGCGCGTCAGGTGGGGCCGGCGGAGATCGTGCTGAGGTCGTTCACGGCGGCACTGATTTCTGCGGTGTGCGTTCGGAGCCTGGTGTTGGTATTGCAGGGAATGGCCGAAAGCGAATCGGACGAAGATACCAGCTAAGTACCGGCACAGAAATAACTGTCGTGGCCGACGCTGCCAGCGTCAGTTCGGATGCTGGCAGCATCCACCACGAGGCGACACTTATTGGTGCGC
>JAYTAK010001221.1:0-13779 GCA_043737515.1 Candidatus Kuenenia sp.
CCTTGTCCAGTTCGGCCTGAATCTGCTTCGATTGGCCCGTGCTGTGTTCCTGCAGCACTTCGCGAACTGTGTCTTTCAGTTCACGATCAAGAAACGCGGTGACCTCTTTGTTACGTGCCGCCATGATGCGGTAAATGCCGAAGTCCAGGTCGGATTTATCCAACTCAAACAACTCTCGCAGCTTATTCTTCATGGCTGCAAACTTCGTTTCTGAAATACTCGTGGCCATAGGGCTTGGGCAGTTTCAATTCAGGAGACTTGTACGTGGGAGATTGTTGCATGATGTCGTCAAGAACGGGACGGGCAGGAATGCCCATCCTACGTTTGCGATTTGATCGTTGTTGAGAGTTGAACAAAGAGAAAACAGCGACGGGCAGAAATGCCCATCGTACATCGTACATCGTACAACTTAAAGAGGTGCAAACATGACCGTTATCTTCGACAGCTTTCAACGAGAACCGCCGCCGGGATTTCGAGGCTTGCACCCGGATATTCCGATCACCTTTTATACTCGACACCTGCCGCACTGGAGACAAAAGGGAGCGACGTATTTTGTGACGTTTCGACTCAACGATGCTCTGGCACCGCAGCAACTACGAGAACTGGTGGAACTCAAACGACAATGGGAGGTAAAGAATCCAGGGCCAAAGACTGAGGACCTTTGGGAAAAGTATGCTCGCGAGGTGACGACAAAGATCGAAGGCTGGCTGGATGAAGGCTACGGAGCGTGTTACTTCGGCGAGACTCAGCATTCTGAACTGCTCGCGAAGGCTCTGCGTCATTATCACGAAACCCGCTGCCAGGTGCGATGTCTCGTGGTGATGCCGAATCATGCTCACGCCGTGATGAAGCCACTGGATGAGTTTGCTCTGGAAGACACGTTGAGGCTGATCAAAGGCTATGTGGCTCATGAAATCAACACGCAGCGGGACGCTACCGGGGCGATCTGGGAACAAGAAAGTTACGACCGAATCATCCGAGACCTGCCGCACCTGGAGAATGTCATCCGCTACATTGGAAGAAACGGGGCAAAAGCCAAACTGCCAGCAGAGAAGTATCTCCGCTGGATCGATCCAGACTGGGAGGCGGCTGGCTGGGGATTTGAGGAGGCAGTTTTGTAGCTTGGGCATTCTTGCCCGAGTTGCGATTTTTACTGTTGAGAGTTGAACGAAGGAAAAAAAAGGACGGGCAGAAATGCCCATCCTACGGTGTTGGTGGATTGAAAAGGAGAACTCGACGGGCAGGAATGCCCATCGTACAGATTCTTGCCCGAGTCGCGTTTGATTTTTGTTCAGAGTTGAACGAAGGAAAAAAACAGGACGGGCAGGAATGCCCATCCTACAGATTGTTACTTGTAGCTTGGGCATTCTTGCCCGAGTTGCGTTTGATTTGGTTGGGAGTTGAATAGAGAGAAAACAGGACGGGCAGAAATGCCCATCCTACATTTGAAGCAGATATTTCACATGACCATCAAGACCTTCATTCAGCAAAAGATCCTGCTTGAGCGGCTGCACAAGGCCGAGATCCTCGTTGTCTACGACAAAGACAGCCTTTATCGGAGCCTCTGCCACGAGATGGCCGACGAACACACTCTCGTTGTTGACGCATCTGAAAGCAGCATCGAAAGCAGGGAAGCGGCGATGGCTGGCCTGCAGAAGCTCGGAAAGCAAAATTCCAAGCTGACGGCGATGCTGGTCTATGTGCCCACCGCGGCTCCCGTGACTGACGAACAGCGGCAGAAGGATCCGTTTTCCGTTTATGTGGCCGTGGGTGACTATTTTCCCAAGTCTGCGGGTGACGAATACCAGAGTCTCTGTCTGCGGTTCAAGTCCGATGATACGACCGAAGTCCGGCGAGTTTTCGCGGCGAATCCGAAACCGGAATTCTCTGTCATTGACGCGATTGGCACCGTTGGTGGCTGGCCGATCCTGAAGTCTAAGCTGGCTAAGGAATCCACAGCCGAGATCCTGCAGGCATTACTCAGCCCATCAAAAACTCAGGTTGAGAAACTGGAAGCCGATGATTCATGGCTGATGGAAGCCAAGGAGCTTTTTCAACGCAGCCTGGGACTGAAACTGATGACCCGGTCAAAGAGACCGGACAAGATTGCTCTCGAGCTGTGGCGGTTTCTGCTGTTCAGCGAGTTTGCGTTCGATTTGCCGGTCGCTCTGCCAGCCAGCCTGAAAGATGTGCCACGGGCGTCCGACGATGCTCGACCGTTGGTGGAAAGCCTGTGTGAAACATTGCGGACCAACGTGACAACGCAGATCCTGTATGTCGATCGCGGAGAAGGGATCGAAAAGGAACTGAAGCTGGTTGCGGCATGTGCCGGACTGGATGACCTGGGAGAACGCGATACGTTTGCCTTTGAGGAACGATCCTTCTTTGCGAAGGCCACGAAGGCTCTGGAGCAGGACGACATCGAAAAGGCTCGGGCGATCATCAACCGGCATTCGAAATCAGTGTGGGTGTCACGAGGCGAAAGTAATGCTCAATGGGAGCTGATCCGTGCGGCCGTCAACCTGGTCGAGGCTGCTGCGGATGCCGACCGACAGCTGCCGGACAACAAGAGCACACTGGAAAACCTGATCTCGTTTTATACGGGGTCGCTTCGCGAAGTCGATCGACTGCATCGTGAATTTCACGTAGCTTTTCGCGATCTGGTCAGCCATCAGGAGACGTTGAAAACTGCGGCCGCCCGAGCAGACAAAGCCTATCGCCAATTGATGGACAAGGTTCAGGGACTGTTCATTCGCCTCGTGGAACAATCCACCTGGCCGCCTCAGGGATTAAAATCGAATGCGCGAACGTTTGATGACTTCGTGGGGGCTCGGTTAAGGGAAAGCAGTCGTCGAGTTGCTTATATCCTGATCGATGCTCTGCGTTATGAACTGGGAGTCGCCTTGCAGAAGCAACTGGCAGATGATGCCCAGATCACTCTGCATCTTGCCTGTGCTCAGATGCCGACTGTGACGCCAGTAGGCATGGCCAGCCTGCTGCCAAATGCTCATGCGGATTTGAGGCTGAAGAAGGTCAATGACGGTGTTGTGGTCACGCTGGGAGATACGCCCCTGAAAACTGTCAGTCAGCGACTTCGAGTGCTTCAGGATCGTTACGGCCAGCGTTTTCAGGAATCGAGTTTGGGAGTGTTCCTGACGGACCAGTTCAAACTAGGCGACACTGTTGACCTCCTTGTCATTCGTACCAATCGTATGGATTCCAGTCTGGAAGACAGCAATGAAGAAGAACTCGATCTGGACTCCATCAGTCGAACTCTTAAGCGAATTCGTGCGGCCGTCTATCGCCTGCGGCATTTGGGTTTTGATGATGCCGTCATCGCGACGGATCATGGGTTCTTTCTGAACACATCAAAGGAGGCCGGCAATGTGGCTTCCAGGCCGCCAGGCAGTTGGGTGAACCTGCATGATCGCTGTCTGCTGGGGGCGGGACATTCGGATGCGAACAATCTCGTCGTCTCGGCGGAACAGTTGGGCATTCGCGGAGAGTTTTCTCAGGTTGCCGTGCCCAGAGCGTTGGTCGCGTATCGTGATGGTCTGTCGTATTTTCATGGTGGCCTGTCGCTGCAGGAGGCCATTGTTCCTGTCATTGAGATGCGACTGAAGATTGAGGAAGAAAAGCCGGAGGAAAACTTCAAGGTCGTGCTGAGTTACCGAAGCGGCCTGAAGACAACGACCTCGCGACTTCCTGTCATTGAAGTCAGTGTGAAAGGCGGCGGTATCCTGTTCGACAACAATGTGGAGCTGCTCATTGAAGCTCAGAACGCTGCAGGAGATGTGATCGGAGAGGCTAAACCAGGTGATCTGGTGAATGCCGCGACGGGGACGGTGACTCTGCAGTCGGGGCAGACGTTTAAGATTCCGCTGCGTATGGACATGGACTTTGAAGGCAGCTTCACGGTCAAAGCGATGAATCCGACGACCCTGGAAACGTATTCGACTCTTGAACTCTCAACCGATTACACGGTGTGACATCATGGATCTGCTGGACGAAAAACTGAATCGCATCTTTCCGGGCAAGGTCGTCCGCAAGGATCTGCTCCACCGAGTGAAGAAGGGCACGAATGTGCCGACGTTCGTGCTGGAATTCCTGCTGGCTCGTTTTTGTGCCAGTGCCGAAGAATCCGAGATTGAAGCAGGCACAGAGGCAGTCCTGGAAACGCTGCAGGACAACTACGTTCGCCCGGACGAAGCCAATGCCGCTCAGTCACGCGTCTCACGAAATGGCAAGCACCGATTCATCGACAAGATTCATGTACGCTATGTCGAGAAAGAAAAACGACACTGGGCGTCCCTGGAGAATTTCAATTCCCAGCGGATCGCGATCGCGGAGAAGTTTTATCGCGACAATGATCGGCTACTGGAGGGCGGAATCTGGGCGGAAGTGACAATTGGATATAACGAGGTGGAAGACGACGACTATGCCTTTGCCATTGAAGAAATGCGTCCGATTCAGCTGACCCGATTCGATTTTTCCGCCTATTGCAAGGGGCGATCCGAGTTCACTCGGGATGAGTGGCTGGATGTGGTCCTGCGATCCGTGGGGTTGGAGCCGTCGAAGCTGACTCATCGCCAGAAACTGCACTACATGGCGCGGCTGGCGTCACTGGTGGAGGCCAATTTTAACTTTATCGAACTGGGGCCTCGCAGTACGGGCAAGTCTTATTTCTTCAGCGAGTTCTCACCGTATTCCACGCTGATCAGCGGCGGGCAGGCGACAAAGGCGACTCTGTTTTACAACAATGCCCGCCGTAAATCGGGCTTGGTGTCCTACTGGGACACGATCGCGTTCGACGAAGTCGCGGGCATTCGGGTGAAAGATCCGGACACGATCCAGATCATGAAGGATTACATGGCGAACGGTCGTTTCTCACGCGGCACGGAAGTCATCGCCGATGCCAGTCTTGCTTTCGTCGGAAATATCGATATCTCGATCGAGCAAATCGTGAATTCTCCCAAACACGATTTGTTCCTCCCGCTGCCAAAGGAATTTGACCTGGCCATCATGGACCGCTTTGCGTGCTATCTGCCTGGCTGGGAGATGCCGAAGAACAGCAGCAGCTATCTGACGCAAAACTTCGGATTCATCACGGACTTTCTGGCGGAGGCATTTCATCATCAGTTGAAGCAGACGAACCGTTACGAAGAAGTCTCGCAGCGAGTCCGTCTTGGCAGCAGTATCGAAGGGCGAGATGAAAAGGGCATCAAGAAAACGCTCGCGGCGTTCCTGAAGATCCTGCATCCTGGTTGCACTCCGACCGATGCCGAATTCGAAGAGTACACTGCCTACGCTGTGGAATGTCGGCGTCGTGTCAAAGAGCAAATGAACAAACGCAAGCCGGACGATGAGTTTGCGAATATCAATCTGTCGTACATCAATGCTGAGGGTCAGGATGTTGAGGTCTTCTGCCCGGAGACCAAAGCCATTGTCACCGGTGGTGTCCAGATGATTGAACTGCCGCCAGCAGCCGTTGCGGGAGATTCGCAAGGTCCGCAAGATGGCGCAACTTCGCCGGGTGTGGCTTCGGTCGCGACGTTGCAGGAGAAGCACTTCAAAATTCATTACGGAGAAACGGGCCACAGCTACGAGACGATTCTCGGTCCCTACCTGACCGGTGCAACGGAAGTGGTGATCGAAGACGCCTACGTGCGCGCGACGCATCAGGTGATCAACTTCGTAAGGTTCTGTGAAGCGATTGTGAAATGCCCCACGATCCGCAAGATCCGCCTGGTTTCAGTATTCCCGGATGAAGAACGTCGGGAAGAAGTCGGCAACAAGCTGCAGGAGTTGAAGCAGAGTCTTCTGGATTTCGACGTCGAACTGGAAATCCGCCTGAACCCCACGCTTCACGACCGCGAGATCCGTCTGGACAACGGCTGGATCATCACCATCGGCCGCGGCCTCGACTTCTACCAGCAACCAGAGAATTGGAATTCCATCGGCGTGAATGACCTGACGCTGAGGAAGTGTCTGGAGACGAAGGTGGATATTTACCGCGCGAAGTAAAGTGCGGTTCTTCGTCAAGACTTGATTTTGGAGTACGATGGGCATTCTTGCCCGTCAAAACGCGGTCGGACATGAATGTCCAACCTACATTTTAAATCTTGACAAAGCGCTGGTGCGTCATTCGAGAAACCACTTAAAATCAACACGTCGTGCTTGTCTTTGCAGATACACCTGTGCCAGAAATAAATATGTACCCTCGCCATCCACACGGAATTCAGGTTCCACGTCGCAGCATCCTCAGCCAACTGGGTGATGGCTTTGGTGCGACGGCGCTGGCGGCCATGCTGGCGGGCGGATCGGCAGCAGCGGCGAGCGAAAGGCATACACTCGGCGGCAGCGAATCAAAAGCACTGGCGAGCAGGTGTCACCATCGTCCGACGGCGAACAGCGTCATCCAGATTTTCTGTCCGGGCGGCATGAGTCATGTGGATACGTGGGACTACCGGCCTGAACTGGAACAGGCGCATGGAACATCCTTCGACGCGGAACTCGGTAAGCAGACGTTCGCCGGCGTTGCCGGAACCTACGCAAAGAGCTTCTGGCGGTTTCGACAGCACGGGGAATGCGGTCGATGGCTGAGTACCCTGTTTCCGCTGATGACCAGACACGTGGACGACATGGCGTTCATCCATTCCATGCAGAATAAGTCGGCTCTGCACGGGCCAGCCATGTTCATGATGAACAGCGGCTTCATTCGCCCGGGCTTTCCCAGCATGGGATCGTGGGTGACGTACGGACTTGGTTGCGAAACGGGCAACTTGCCATCGTTCGTGGTGCTGCCTGATGTGCGTGGCCTGCCGCCAGGCGGAGCCGGAAACTGGAATGCTGGTTTTCTGCCAGCCGTGCATCAGGGAACCATCATCGAAACGGCCACCGACAAACCGCCGATCGCGAATTTATTTCCGCCGAACGCTCAAGACAATTTTGACGGGGCCGGGCGGGACTTCCTGCGATTTCTGAATCGTCAACATGCCGATGATCGCCCGGCGGATTCTCTTCTCGAAGCGCGTATTGCCAGCTACGAACTGGCGGCGAAGTTGCAACTGAGCGCTCCCGAAGCTGTTGATCTGACGCGCGAAACGGAATCCATTCATCAGTTGTATGCGCTGGCCGAAGACGACATCGGCCCGTTTGGTCGACAGTGCCTGCTGGCTCGCCGCTTTGTGGAACGCGGCGTGCGCTTCGTCCAGATCTTCTGCGGTGCGGAGAACACCAGTTCCAAAAAGATCCGCCCGAACTGGGATTCGCACGAAGACATTGTCCGCGATCACGGATACTGGGGCCGGATTCTGGACACCGGCGTGAACGCCTTGCTGAGCGACCTCAAATCACGCGGCCTGCTGGATTCGACGCTGGTTTTCTGTACGACCGAATTCGGTCGGCAACCCTTTATGCAGGGTAAGCAACTGGGCCGAGACCACAATCCTGGCGTCTTCACGTCATGGCTGGCCGGTGGTGGCATCAAGGGCGGCACCAGCTACGGCACCAGCGACGACGTCGGCTTCAAAGCGGCAGAAAACCCAACGTATAGCTATGACCTTCACGCCACCGCGCTGCATCTGCTGGGCATCGACCACGAACGACTGACCTACTACCAAAACGGCATCCAGCGCCGCCTGACCGATGTCCATGGGCATGTCATCCGTGAGATACTCTGAGACGGACTATACCTGTCCACGTTTGGATGAATTGATGACTGCGAGTGAACACTGGCACGAGGGCGCGGAAAGGCAAAACCCGGCGAGAAAAAACGACGTTACCTCATTGTTGATGATGGAAATGCAATCGGCGTTTTGGAGTGCGATGACTCGACACTGCTGTGGATCGCGGCGATGCTGTGTTTGTGTCTTCCGATTGATCAAGCGGAGAGGGAGGGATTTGAACCCTCGGAACCCTTGCGGGTTCACCGGTTTTCGAGACCGGCACGATCGGCCACTCTGTCACCTCTCCAGATTTCCCAGTTGTCTCCGATGAGACAACGGCAAGTCGCGCTAAGTTCGCCCCGGAATCATAAACGGCGCGTCTGTGAAGCGATAGTGTTCTGACGACGAATGTCACCGTTGGCCAGTTAGACCTGATCTAAGCGACCGTCCTTTGGAGTGCGGCGACTTGTCGCCGCTTTGCCTTTCCAACACAGCATTTTTGTCAATCGGCGTGGGAAAACAGCGAACATGCCATTTCAATTTCAAGTGAAATCGACCGAACAAACGTACGTCGTTTCCAGAGCCAAATTCCCTGAAAAAGAAAGCGGAGACGAGTCACCGCACTCCCAAGGTGGCTTGATTGGGGAGTCGTTGGAAGGAATCAGGGAAACTGGTGTGTTGCGCTGGCGCTGCACACACCCTACAAATTCACGAACTGGCCAGACGTACGGCGATTGCCACGATCGACCGGCCATGGGGCCGCATTTGAATGCCCGAAAAAATCTGCGGAGTTGACGTTGACAGTGACTGGCAACTTGACTATCGTCCCCCAAGTGTTGGTCCTCAACAGATTCGGTCGGGAATCGACCGAAAAATGACAGCATTCGAGGGAGCGATAGGATGGACACCATTGGACAGCGGATCAGAGAAATCCGCAAAAGTCGCAATTTGACGCAGCGTGAACTTGCCGATCGCGTCGGCATCAATTTCACCTATTTAAGCCGTGTTGAGAATGACCGTCTGGATGACGAGCAGACTCCGCGAGAAGAAACATTGCAGCGAATCGCCAAAGCCCTGCACACCGACCCTGATGAACTTCTGTTGCTGGCTCGGCGAATCCCCGACGCATATCGGGATCGGATTTTGTCGCGACCGGGAGTGTTTCGAAAACTCCTGAATTTGTCTGACACAGCGCTGGAAGAAATGATCCAGCAGATTGAACAGCAATCGGGTCGTTCCTCCTCGTCCCGCTGAGTCTTTGGTTTTTCGCAGATGTCTTTCGTCGCACGATTCAAATCTGAATTGTGCGGCAGCGCCCGAAGATGAGCGCATTCAATCGCAGGGAGTGCTCTTCGTGAGACGCCATGACCTAACCAACATGAGAACCAGCACGATCGACGGCATTACCGGCATGCGCATTCGTCAGTATGAACAACTGACGGGTGAGCCTGTGATGTTTCCGGTGCCGATTGAAAAGATCGTGGAACGAATTCTGGGGCTGGATTTTGACTGGATTGAAATCGAAGAACAGACAGGCGAACAGATTCTGGCGGGACTGATTCCGGAAGAACGCCGGATTGTGCTCAACAGCCGGCATCTGGCTCTGTTTCAGTCCAAGCCGGGTCTGGAGCGCAGCACGATCGGACATGAAGCCGGACACTGGGACATTGATATCGATCGTACCAGTCTGCATCATCCGCGGCTGCCGGGCTTTGACCTTCAACCCAGCGTTGTGCGGCGACAGGCAATGGATCGGCATGTGCTCGTGGAAGTCCTGAACCGCGCGGCCTACGACGATCGTTATTTCGAACTGTACCGTGAACTGACTGCCGGTCAGGATTCTCCGGAAGTGAGGAGTGCCGTGGATCGATATCAATCTTCGATGCTGATGCCGGAATGGCTGATCAAAGCGGCTGTGAAGAATATCGACGTCACATCGTGGCCGGCACTCTATGAACTTGCGGCACTGGCGCAAGTCACGATTTCAAATCTCATTGTGCGGCTGCATCGACTTGACATCATCTACATCCCGGAAGGGACGCGCGATGTGTATGCAGGTCGCGATGCCTTCACTGGTCAGAAACATCTCTTTTAGTGTTGAGTGTGTTGCGAAGAGAACGTCTCTTCGCATTTTTTTCGGACTGCGAGTTGACAGTTTATGTCAACAAGCAACTTTCAAACGGAGTTGAGCCATGCTTGTGTTGTCACGCAAAATTCAGGAACAGATTCTGATCCCGGGATTGAATATCCGCCTCACGGTTTTGAGCGTCGGAAAGAACCGGGTCCAACTGGGAATTGAGGCACCGAAGGGCATCCAGATCACGAGACCAGAAGCCGCCAGGCGACCGGTCGATGCCTACGAACCGCAGGTTTTTGATATTGAGTGCGAGGGTTTGGCAGCGTTTTCCGGTGTTTGACTGGTCCTGTACGCTTGGCATCAGGGCAAGTCCCGCACATGACAAGTCTTCACCCATCTTTGCAATCCGGGGAGGATGTAGCGACTCTAACGATTGAGCCTTCCGGGGCTGCATGGTATTTTGGGCCCCCTGCAGAGCATCGGGCGAGTGTGTGGACTCTTCTGAAATGAACAGTTGTGTGTGTTGCTTTGCAAATGGAGGATCTGCCGGTCGCGCACGACGATACAAGGTGTAGCGATCGCAGGAACTGCTTTCGGTAGCGAAGGCATAATAGGGAGAACACATGAGAGTCACATCTATCTTGCGCCAACGACGAGTCGGACGGGCGGTCGGGGCATTTTCCATTGCGACGTCACTCCTTGTCGGTGCTGCGGTCTTTCCAACGAATCTGCAGGCCACTTCGGAAGCACCCTTCGTTCAGGCATCCGAATTGAATGTGCCGGCCGATATTACAGAAGAAGCGATGGAAGCAATCGACACCGAACTGGCGAAAGTGGCTGGTCCGTTGCTGCGGACTCTGTTCGACATGAAGCAGCCCGGAGAAGAACGTCAGCGTGCAGCAGCGGAACTTCGTACGCTGGCAAATAATCTTTCGGCAGCAACGCCGGAAAAAGATTCTCTGCGACGCCGATTGCAGCGACGAGTGGCGTTGATGTCTTCGGCCATCGCCGCCTCGGGTGCCGCTGGTGGCAGTAGCAGTTCATCTGCTCCGAATCTGATAAGCGCCGCTGCATCGACAGTGCAATGGCTGAATTCGATTGCGAATGGAGCGACATGGATTGCCTATCTGCATCTTGACGATCTCCAGAAGCCCGATGTCAGCGTCGATGTGCTCAATCAGGTTTCAAGAAACCTGACATTGTCCGATGCGATGGATGCCGGTCAGAAAGCGTTTGCTTCCAAACCACAACTACAGCGACTGAAAATGGCGGTGGACAAATCCATTCGCCGATCAGCCTACGCGAACGATGCCGAAGCGGCGCAGGGCGAACTGCAGTATCAGGTGCATCTGCTGATTCATTCGCTGCTGAAGTACGAACATGACCAACTGGGTGCAGATGCCGAAAATGCCCGCGTCGCATGGCGGACTCTGCGAAGTGACTTCCCGGCTGCCGCTGCGGCACTGCGGTCAGTCGTGAACGATAACTACTTCAATCACAACCTGCATTTTGTCGTGTCCGAAGACCTGCTGTCCCGGCTGATTTCAGATTATCGCACCGAATCCGGCTGCATCGCCGAATGCATTATGGGAGCGTGGGTGACAGGATCACAGAATACAAATGTCGATCTGCGAGCTGACATTAAACCTTCCTATGACCGAGCCATGTTTGATCTGAATGTCGCTGGCAATGTGCGGTCCAGCACGGTGGCTCAGATAAGTCCGGCGACCATCTGGTCACAAGGCAACAACTATTTCTGGATGAACAAATCCGTGCAGTTCGATGGTCGTCACATCACGAGCACTGCGGCTGGTTTCAGTGTCGATACCAACAGTCGCGTCACGGGACTTGCCACGAAATACGACGGAATCCCGATCATTCGCGGTATTGTGCGAGGTATTGCGAATCAGAAAATCGCCGAGAGCAAGCCACAATCTGAAGCTCTCACGGCTCAGAAGATTCGCGATGCCGCGCTGCCGAAATTTGAGAGCGAAACGAATACGCAGTTCTCGACCGGTAATGACACATTGAACAGGATGTTTGCCTCGCTCGAACGAAAGGATGTGTCGCCGGACAGTCTCAGTGCTCGTTCCAGCAACACGCACATGGCGCTCAGTTCACGCACAATCGGCATCTCGCGGCTTGGTGGTTCTCTGCAGCCTCCTTCGGCCCTGATCGCCACGGGTGCCGCTGTCCAGTTGCATGAAAGTGCCCTGAACAATGCCATCGACGCTCTGGGCCTGCAAGGCCGCACGATCCTGGAGAAGGATCTGACCACAGAACTGGAAGTCGCGCTCACCGATCTGTTTCAGCGTGACATCAAGCTCACGAATAAGGATGATCCGCAGCCTGCTCCGGCAGAGGGCGAGCCTGAACCACTGACTTCGTTTGTCTTCAGTACGTCCGATCCGATCCGCGTGCATTTCAATCACAATCAGATTACGCTGGTGATGCGGGCGGGTGTGTTGCAGGAAGGCAAAGACCCGATTCCTGAGCAGATCATTACGATCCCGATCGCCATGTCGCTGCAGGGCGGAAAAGTCGTACTGGACCCCGGCACGATCGGTGTTGCCAGCAAGGAAGAAACCGACCGTCTGAAGCAAATCACTCGCGCGAATCAGATCCGTCGCATCCTGGCCCGTCGCCTGATCCGCCGTGAACTGAATTCGACAATCGATCTCCAGGCCGCTGGCGACAAGACGCTGCCCGTGACGGTTTCCATGATTCAACTGATCGACGGCTGGCTGTCGGCAGAAATGATGTAGCCAGGAAACATGGGTATTCGAAAACCATCACAACCCCGTGGAATTTCCACGGGGTTGTTTTATTTCTGCCGCTCGTCCGTCGCTCGACGATGATTCAGGTGGCGAATGGCCATCACACTTTGACGGCGACGTGTACGCCATCAATCACGCAGTGCAGCGGGCTTTTATTCGCGCTGGCACGAATGAGTGCAAGTCCGATGGCACCATTTGCCATTGTCGCTGCCGATGTCACGACACCCACTGCTGTGCCCTCGTTCGACAGAATTGATTTCTGGACCAGAGCCTCAGGCGCAGCTGCAACTTCCACGCATCGGAGCGCTCGATTCACATGGCCCATGGCGTCCAGACGGGCAATCGGTTCCTGTCCGAGATAGCAGCCTTTGACGTAACTGATCGCGGACGAGTTTCGTTCAGCCTCCGGTGCCATATTCTCGATTGACATGTCCTGATTGATGACCGGAAACCGCTCGCGAATTCGCAGTTGTTCGAATTCCGCTGCAGCGGCACCAGCGTCTGCGGGCATAGACGCCAGGCTTGAATCCTGGGGCGCTGCAATCCACAGCATCGGCGTGCCTGCCCACGTCACAGAGAGTGCGGTTGGCGTCGGCGACTCATGAGCTGGATCTCGAGCCTGCAGCCTCGCACAGTTCAATGGTTCCCGAAATGCGAAGTCCTGACCCTGCTGACCATCCAGCCATGTCTTTGCGGAGGTCTCGCCAATCGCCGCAGACGCAGTTGTCGATTCTGTGACTGAGGTAATCGTGACGTCTTCGGTGATGATGTAGCGATTGAGATGCTTCAGGACGCCTGCTTCATCGCCGCCCAGCATCCAGATTTCAAGAGTCTCATCGAATGCCAGAACATAACCGTGCGCGATCACACGGGCTTTGACGTCGCAGAAAAATGCTTCGCACGCTTTTCCGGACGGCAATTCTTTGATCTGATTTGTGCAGAAGTTGTGAAGATACTTCGCACGGTCTTTGCCCGTGACGATCAGTCGCGCGAGTGCGGAAAGCCGCAGAAATGACATGAAAGACTCCGATGAACTGATGCAGGCGATGTCGTTCCGCGACTCGCATTTCTATTGACGTCCGGGCAAAAACAAGGACGCAACCTGGTGACCATAAGTCGTGCTGTGTGGCAGCATGATGTTGCAGCCGGGGAATCTCAGTCCAATGGCGTGGACTTAAGGCGAGCGGGGGATGTTAATCCCCTGATTTGTTCCAGATGACGCGAAAATCAGGGCACTTACGTACCCCGCTCGCCAGTC
>JAYTAK010001222.1:0-2631 GCA_043737515.1 Candidatus Kuenenia sp.
GGCCATGAGTACAACGGCTGGGAATCATGGACGAATTTCCCCCTCGAACTCATGAAGATGGTCAACCTGATCACGGAGACCAAAGCGAACGGCGTCGTCTTCATTTCCGGCGACGTTCACTGGGGTGAGTTGTCGATCCTGAAAACGCCGAACTGCTATCCACTGCATGATCTCACCGCGAGCGGGCTGAATCGCGACTGGAGCAACGTCGAACCCAACCAAAACCGCCACGGTGAAGCCTGCATGGATTTCCATTTCGGAATGCTCGACATCGACTGGACCGGCGATCCGTCCGTTCAGTTCCGCATCCACGACATGACCGGCCGCGGTCGAGTTCGTAAGACCGTGCGATTGAGTGAATTGAAGTTTTAAGATGTTCTACTGCGTGGCTGAATTTGATGGATTCCCTCGGCGAGCGGGGGATGTCAATCCCCTGATTGGTCGTGTGATCATCGCTGAAATCAGGGGACTCACGTCCCCCGCTCGCCGGTCGCCGCCTCATTCCTTCTCCCGTAAAGGATGGTCCGTCGTTCGATTCCCGGAGAAAAAACCATGCGAGAATACGAAGTCCTCTATGAAACCATCGAAGAAGGCTGGATCATGGCAACGGTCCCCGATCTTCCGGGTGCCGTCACGCAAGGACAGAATATGGACGAAGCCCGATCCAATATTCGCGAAGTGCTGGAATTACTCCTCGCCAGTTATCGTGAACACGCTTTTCAGCATGCGTCTCCCGGCGTAGTCCGTGAGATGGTCACGATCGACGGCTATGCCGGCACGAATCCACTATGAATTGTCTTGATTTGATCCGCCACTTGACAAGCCACAGTTGCAATCTCGACCGAGAAGGCGTGAATGATGAGGTCCATTGAAATTCTGCGAACGTTCGTGAAATCATCAGACTCAACGACAAATGAGTAACAAGAAGGCAATCATGAAGCGCATTCTCGTCATCGGCGGAGTGATTTGCACAGTCGTGGCGATGATCGTTGGTTCGATTTACTGGTGGTGGTTCGAAGCGCCGCACCAGTTGACGGCGGATGTTGTGTACGGCCAACGCGACAGCAAACCGTTGTTACTGGATGTCTTCACGCCGCCGGAACAGAACGGAGCTGGTGTCGTCCTGATGGTCAGTGGTGGCTGGAAATCCGGGCCGGGTTCAGTGCGGCCGTTTCTGTTCGCGCCGTTTCTGCGACGCGGCTACACGGTCTTCGCCGTACGCCATATTTCGCAGCCGGAATGTCTGATCGGCGACATTGTGGCGGATATGCATCGGTCCGTGCGGTTTATCCGGCATCATGCGAAAGACTACGGCGTCGATGGGAATCGACTGGGAGTCATTGGAGGCAGCTCGGGCGGTCATCTGTCTTTGATGTTGGGAACTGGCGGTGGCTCGGACCCGCTGGATGCCGCTGACGAAGTGGATCTCGAATCCAGTGCCGTGCAGTGCGTTGCGTGTTTTTATCCGCCAACTGATTTGCTGAACCTCGGCAAATCGACGGAAAACCCCGGCGACGGCGGACCACCGAAAAGTTTCCGCAAAGGCTTCGGCCCGAAAGCAGAATCCCTGGATACCTGGAAGAACCTCGGTCGAGATCTCTCGCCGATCTACCACATCACGCCCGATATGCCGCCGACATTCATTGTCCACGGCGAAGCGGACACGCTGGTCACGGTCGATCAGTCACAAAGATTCGCCGATAAGGCCATCGCGGAGGGCCTCAATGTGCGACTCGAAACCCGCCCCGGCAAGCAGCACGGCTGGCCGATGATGATCCTGGATATACCACGCTTTGCCGACTGGTTTGATGAACACATGCCGGGGAAGTAATGAGACTACTCCCGTCAGAGGTACTCGATCAATCGTTGGCGGGATTCCTGGCTGCGGACCACGCTGCACTGAGATTCATATTCAACGCGGTTGGAATTGATGGATTTCTTCGGCGAGCGGGGGATGTCAATCCCCTGATTGACCGCATCGACTGCTCAGAAATCAGGGGACTCACGTCCCCCGCTCGCCAATTCTCTCGCTCTTGTCCGCGTTGAGTATCCTTGTCACGCGCCATCCAGCGCCTGCTTCAGATCCGCGATCAGATCGTCCACATGCTCCAAGCCGACCGAAACTCGCACGGTCTTGTCGGTGATCCCGGCGCGGGCACGGGCTTCCGCAGTCATGGAGGCATGGCTCATCGTGACCGGGAACGAGATCAGAGATTCGATTCCTCCGAGCGACACGCAGACGTCAAACAGCTTTGTCTTCATGCAGACGCGTTCTGCAACTGAGCGACCATCCTTCGTGTCGAAGGACAGCATCGCACCAAAACCGCGCTGCTGCGTTTTGGCCAGTGCGTGCTGCGGATGCGACTCCAGTCCGGGATAATAAACTCTTTCGATCAGCGGATGACCGTCCAGAAAGCGGGCGATCTTCATCGCGTTCGCCTGCTGCGCTTCCATGCGGCATCCCAGTGTCTTGATCCCGCGCAGGACGAGCCAAGCGTCGAACGGCGAACACGCCAGACCCAGCGCGTTGCAAATCCAGGCAATGCGGTCGGCATGTTCCTTTGTTTTTGAGACCACGCATCCGCCGACCACATCAGAATGGCCGTTGATGTATTTTGTCGTCGAGTGCAT
>JAYTAK010001223.1:0-2631 GCA_043737515.1 Candidatus Kuenenia sp.
CCCGGCGGCGCTTCGGCGAACTTCAGGTCTTCGCCCGTCATACCCCAGCGAAGCTTGATGACCTGGTTCTGGCCACCGATCGGATTCGCGGAACCATGCAGGATGTTGGCGGCGGTGACACCACCTGCCAGTTGGCGGTAGATCGTGATGTCATTGGCGTCAACGAAGTCACCGATGCGGACTTCGCAGGTGATGGCCTGAGTGGCTTCGTTGACTCCGCCATCCGTCGCCATGTGCGAATGGCAGTCAATGATCCCGGGCGTAATGTGCATTCCCTGCACATCAATGATCTGAGTTCCCTCGGGGATTTCCAGATCTTTGCCAACGGCCACGATGTGCCCGCTGTCGATCACCAGGGTTCCGTCTTCGATGATGCCTTCCGGGCCGCATGTCCAGATGGTGGCATGGACGAATGCCACTGCGGCTGAGACAGCCGGGGGTTCCGTTCGACCGAAGGCTCCGAGCGGATAATTGATTTCGAACGATGCCATCGCCGACTTCCTGTCGTCGCTCGTTTTTTCGCTTTTCTCCTCAGCAATCGATTCTGGTTTCGCGACTTCCGGCTTCTCAGGCTCAGCCGGAGCATCCACACGCACCGCACTCGTGATGGCCGAACTGCCATCGGGCCAGACAATGCTGCCGATGGCGGCAGCGCGATCCTTTTGCTCGCCATCTTTTTCAGTCAGTGTGAGCGAGATTCGAATGACGCCTTCGAGACCCCAGTCCTTACCGTTGAATGTCGCTGACAGAGCCGTGTCGCTGAGTCGGAGACTGTCGAGTGTGAGGATCTCTTTGAGCTTCGTCTTCGTGTCGTCCTTTGATTCCTCGTCCGGCTTGTCTTTGGGATCAGGGTTGGCATCCTCTGCCGACGAAGGGTTGCCTTCTCCGGCAGTTGCGTCTTTCTCGGCATCGGCATCGGCATCGGCAGCTTCGTCCTTCGCCGTTTCACGATTTGACTTCTGGTCGTCAGCCTTTGGCACAGGCTGTCGGGAAACGCGGCCTTTGAGTTTGCCGTCGATGTCGGTGATTTCCATGTAGAGCCGATCGGGAAACTCAGCGACTTTGGCGATTTGCAGTTCAAAATGCCCGTCAGCTTTGCGCGCGTTGTCAGGAGAGTGTTCAAACCGCAGGCCATTCACCCATGTTTCGACGATCTTCGATTTCTTCTCGAAAAGGTCACCGTCGGTGACAACGAAACTGGCAAGGCGTCCTGCGTCCAGTGTGCCCAACTGATTCTCGACGCCCAGCATCTGCGCCGGATTTACAGTCAGGGCACCCAGCGCGGAGGATTTTGACAGTCCGCGTTCGACGGCTTTTCGCAGGTTCTTTAGAAAGTCTTTGGGCGAAGGCAATCCGTCGGTTGTCAGGGCAAAGCGAATTCCAGCCGCGTCAACTCGTGCGGGGTTTTCGGGTGCGATATCCCAGTGCAGCAGCGATTCCAGCGTGGCATCCTGTGCGGCCTCAGGAGTCGCCACGTTGGGTGGCTTAGGAAAGGCGAGCGGCAGAATGAGCGATCGCCTTGTTGCGGCGATTTCCGGCAACCGACGGTATTCTTTTCCGCTCCCTTTGATGATCAATGCCAGACCGAATTCAGCGGCGAAGCGGTCGGCCCGCAGCACAAACTGTTCATTCGATGCCGACACGATGACCGGCATGGAACCGGCGATGGCCGGTTGCAGCGCGGCGAGTGCGTCGTTGTGTTCGGGACGCTGAAGTGAACTGTCCGCTGCGACAGCGGCTTGAGCATCGCGATACCACTGTGCATCGTACATGGCCTGGCGAGCCAGCGCGACGGCACCCATCGGACTTCCGGGGTATCCTTCACGGCCGCGCCGCGAAACCGTCAACTGCAGGTGCTGAGCGACCTCTTTGGCCAGCAACGCGGTATTGGCATCGGTCCCGGTCAGAGCCACCAGTGCGCTGCGGCCCTTGATCACGCCGTCGGTCGGAGCAACCAACTGCGCCACGAATCCCTGCTTGCGAAACTCGGCGATATCGGCGCTGGCCGGTAGTTGATCGGCGATTGACAACTGCGGCGTGACCTGACCGTTCCAGTAGCGCGCAGACCCGTTGAGGCGTTCTGTCGGGATTTTCTGTTCAGAATAAGCGTCAATGAAACCGGCATAGATCGTCTTCCCGGTGAGATTGATTTCTCTGGCATCCGCAGGAATTCTGACGTCTGCCCCGATCGCTTCGATCCTGCCGTGTCGCACAATAATCGTCGCGGCTGCTGGTGTCGCATTCGGATGCGACACAATCATGGCACCCGTGATGGCAAACACGCTCGGTGGATTTGTTCGCAATGCTTCCTGCGGCGTTGAAGTCTCGTCGGCCCTTGCACAATCAGAGAGGCACGCCAGAAATTGCAAGGTGATCAGAATCCGCAGCATCATGTTTTGTCCGGCTGGTCGTTCAAAGCTTCTTGAGGCCGCCGAACATAATGAAAGTCGAGCGGACGTAAGTAAACGGCAGACTGGCTCTGGAATGCCGGATTCGCAGGTTTCACCTCCTGTTTGTGCTAGTACTCTGTCAACAATGGATTGATGGGTGGCCGGGGTTGGAGGGCGCCAGCCCGAAACCCCGGGGCTTCCTTCGCTCCGCTCAGTCCAGCCCCGGCCACCCGATCCATCA
>JAYTAK010001224.1:0-6027 GCA_043737515.1 Candidatus Kuenenia sp.
GCTGGGCGAGAAGGTGACGCCTTTGCTCGTGCTGAAGAATGTCTCGGGCGCGACGAAGGAAATGAAAGTTTGCACGTCGCTGAATGTGCTGGAGCCGACGGTTCACTCGGCGGACGGGAAGACGTTCATCGAGACGCTGAAGGTGCAGCTCCGCGGCGGGGATGCGCTGTTTCCCGTGACGCTGAAGGCGGGCGAGCACATCGAGTTCGCGGGGCCGCCTATGCTCTTCGGCGTCGAGCGCGATGCGGAGGGGAAGCCGCTGACGCCCGAGTGGCCAGTCGCGGGCGTGGTGATGGCTGCGGACACAGTGCGGGTGAAATTCCACCTCGGCAACGTGCGCGGGCCGGAGACGGGCGAGGTGACGGTGGAGGTGAAGGCGGCGGGGACGGCGATTCGCGGCAAGGTGCTCAAGCCCGATGGCTCGCCCGCAGCGGGAGTGCCGGTGCGCGTGGACGATGGGGTCGAGCGACGGAAGCTCAGAGGAGTCTACGACGAATGGGTTCGCATCCATCACATCGCCGCCGCGCCGGACGATGTGCGGTCGGTCAATGCACAATTGGTCGTTGACCCCCGAGAGCTGGCCATGTGGATCGAGGAAGATGGAGCAATTCACCGCGAACACGGCGTGGCCAATCTGCCAGAAGGTTTGGATTGGACGGCGTTTCAAATTACGAATCGCGGCATCGTTGAATGTTCATTCCCACTCAGGCTGTCGCGTCCACGAACGAGCGATGAGTCTGGCGAAAGCGTCATGGTCATTGGCACGTCTCCGAATCATTGGTCGTTGCGATTCACGATATCCGCTACCAAATCGTCGAACAGCTTTGACATTTACAGTGGCTCACTGATCAGTTCAACGTCGCCAATAACCGTTCGGCTCCCCGCACGCATCGCGGAATCAAATGCCCTGCAGAGCTTTATTGTTCCCCAAACGCCCCGTGCTGGTGACCCGAAAGAGTCGATTCAGACAAAACATTTTGGCATGACAATCATTCGCGAATCCACAAAATGAAACTGCACCCGAGCAATCGCCACTGGTGCGAAACAAGGGCGAAACAAAAATGCTCTTAGGAGTTATTTCGATGAAGAGAACGGAAAAGAATGTTGACATGACAACGCGAACGCTTCGCAGGACGGCTCTACTGGTCGCCGCAGTCATCGTTGCTGGGATAGCCGGTCGGGCTTGGGGCCTCGACTTTGGCCTTAGCGAGACGAAGGAGGAGCTAAAACTGAAGTACGACATCGCCGTTGAGGAACACTCATTCGACGGAGCGAGCACCGGGCGAGTCACCGTCGTGTTGACGATTGCTGACGAGGGCAGGCTCAAGCCGCTGGACGGGGTGCAGTTGGACATCCCGGGCCTGGAGAAGAACAAGGACGGTAGCAATTGGATGGACCTCGTCGTCTCGATCGACATGAGGAAGTCCGACGACGGCAAACGTGTGGGGCGGGTGCATCTCAGAAAAGATTTGGCCGAACGGGCGGTGATTCGTCTTAACACGCGCACTTTGGACGGAAAGACGATGAACCTGACCGGTGGGATGTACCATGCAATCCCGATGGCGAAATACTTGAAGAGTGTTCCAGCCGGATCGGCTGGAACACGTACTCAAGTCGTGCTCAATGGTGTTGAATTTGCCTACCGTTGGTGCCCTGTCGGCGAATTCAATATGGGGGCGTCAGCGGACGAGAAGAAGCAATACGAAGATCGTTTTGTGGCACAGCATCGGGTGCGCTTATCAAATGGGTTCTGGATGCAGGAAACAGAGGTCACTCAAGCGCAATATGAGATGGTGATGGGCAAGCGGCCGTCGTTTTGGCAATGGCGGACTACGATGCATAACCCGGTGGAGCAGGTCTCGTGGCACGACGCGGTGGAGTTTTGTGCCAAGCTCTCAGAGATGGACCCCGGACACAACTATCGGCTGCCAACAGAAGCAGAATGGGAATATGCCTGTCGCGCCGGAACGAGTGGTCCCCGCTACGGTGACCTCCTTGATACTGCCTGGGTATTCGTCAATACCGATACCGGCGAAGGAAGTACGGGGCACCGGCCTGTCAGCACCAAGAAACCAAACGCCTGGGGGCTGTCTGATATGTTTGGCAACGTGGCGGAGTGGTGTTCCGATTGGGACGGTCCGCCATCAACAGTGGACACCTCAGATCCGACCGGCCCCGAATCCGGAGAATCTCGTGTCGTTCGTGGTGACGATTGTTTCGCTGATTGTTCGCCCAGTTTTCCTGGTTGCTTAGCCGGCGCCCGTGCAGCATGGCGTCCGAGCGAGCCAAGTCGAATTATTGGATTCCGGGTCGTACGGCTCCCAGTCACCGTAAAACCGGGCGAGGACAGCACAAAGCGGTGAACCGGAGCCGCCGGCGACGCGGACCGTCCGCGTCACAGGCATTCACGCACAATTGGAGAGGTGATTCATGACAGCTTTGACTACTCGTCGCGGCGCGATGGCGACCGCAATTGTTGGTGCCGCTGCCGTGGTGACAAGATCCGTCGCTGCCGATAAAGCCCCAACCGGCACCAGTAATGATCATTCGCTGGGAACGGTCCGGCGTGGTACAGATGGCCGAATGCAGTTGGCGCTTCGCATCATCGCCGCCGATGATTTCAAGCCGGTGGGCGGCGTTGAAGTGTTCCTCACATTCGTTGGCCGGGGAGCTGACGGCGGCGGCGCGATCGAGTCATCCGATCGCGATGGGATCGTGAGATTCAATGTTTCGCCTGGTCCCTGGCAGATCAATCTGACTCCGCCGCAGGGCACGAGGTATTGCCAGACAGAATTCTCCAAAATCGAGAACATGCTGACGGTTCAGCCCGATGGAAGCTGCTTCCCGACGCTGTTCCGAATCGCCGTCCGCGAGACCGAGTGGCAGGAGCTGCGCGATCACGTCCGCAACGCGAATTGAGGAAAGGGCCGAACCATGCCCGTGCGTTTTTGAAATCAGAATCTGTGACCGTCACACATGCGGGCGGCGGTTCGGTTCCAAGAGAAACCAGGCCGCGCGGATTTCGTGATGCTCAAAGCGGCGAAATGAGGGATGTCACCGCATTCCGTTACCCGCCGATACCCCGATCATCGACGAGAGGTTCAAGGGTGGTACAATTGGGTCGTTCGGCGGCGGCGGGTAAGCTCGGTGATGCGTTACCGTCTGGTTACGATGGGTGGCCACACCGTCGATTACAATGGATGTGGCGTTCTCGCCGCGCTGCATTACATAGAGGAGGATCAACATGCGAGTCCCTACTGTCGTTTTGTTTCTGGGTTCGGCATTCCTGCTCAGCGCGAATTTCGCATCGGGCCAACCCAGCGAGGGAGCGCCAGCGAAGCCGTCGCTTGTGGCTCACATGGTGGTGGACGAACACGAACACTGCTTTACCGTGCGGTTCTTCCTCAAGAACGATTCGGATCAAGACCTTAAAGTCACTTACGGGCGTGGCCGCAGCGGACTGCAAGTTGTGCCGGTGTTCCGTTTGGGTGGCAGCGGCAACCTTAGAATAGTTCCCCCGACTTACCTCCACCCCCCGAGACGTGACTTGAAGCCGGATGTCATGCCGATTCCCGCCGGGAAGGAGATTCTGTACGGCACTTTTACGATGGGATATCCACAGGGGAAAAGCGATGCAGAACTCTCCGCGGCCATTCAATTTCAGGAACCGAAGGTGACACTCATCACGAAGCCGGTGCGATTGAAGATCCCCGCTCAGAAATCAGATACGGCCGCAGTGGTCGCGGCCGCTGACAACCTCCAAGCTCCCGATTTGCCCGGGGAGTGGGTGAATTCGGACAACGGCGATCTATCGCTACGGCTGCGTGTCAAATCAGCCCGCCTGGCAACTCAGGACAGCATTTTCGTCATTGCCGAGATACGTAACAACACAGCTCGGCCGGTGACGATCTTGCGTCCCTTTGGCGACCACTATGAAGCCGTAGCCGGCGGAATCAAGATCTGGAACGAGCAAGCGAAGGTCAAGTACACCGGGGCGAAATGGGATTACGATCTGAACAAAGCGGCGTTCATAACGCTGGAGGCAAAGGAGATCGCCACCGATACGTTGGAACTTTCTGTTCACAACTTTGCCGGAACCGACAAGGCGGAAACCTACACATTGCGTTACGACTATGCGTACTCTGGGACTTGGGACAAAAAGGTTGCGGACGAGGGGGTCAAAGGGATCTGGCACGGGGCAATTTGCAGCCGCGAGATTCAACTGAAGAAGCTGGAAGGGATTCCCACGGTGCCGCGACCGAGCCAGGAGCAATTGAACGCGGATCTTCGCAAGCTGTCGCCGCTCGCCGCGATTCTGAACGAGAAGCCGGACGATCCGACCGCGCGGCAGGATGCGGTGGCGTTGGCGATACGGCTCGCGCCCCACTTGCCCGGGAATCGAATGGTATGGGAGGTTCTCATCAAGACGCGAACATTGAAAGACGGAATGTCGTTGCCTGAAGCGGAGGAGTTGCTCGGTCCACCGGCACGGAAGTCGGATAAGTTCGTCGTCTGGTATCCTAACCCGGACAGTAAGCATGTCGCGCCCTGCCCGTTGCGCGCCAAGGTCTTGATGGACGGACTGGCGGAGTGGACGCTTACCAACCAATGAGGCCGCCGAACCAAGCGCTCCAGCGCCCCGCCGCCGCTAGTGAGCTTGAATGTTCGACAGCAAAGTGCTGGTGTCCTTTGGAGGATTTCTAATGCCGCGAATCCAATTCCTGGCAACCGTCTGCTTGATGCACTTCTTGGCAACGGCCGCGGTTGCCCAGCGGTCGCCTTATGTCTACACGGCGGCCCTCGCCCCCGACGGCAAGACGCTGGCCGAATCCGTTGCGGATGTCGGATCGCCGGGGGAGATCAACTTCCGCGACATGTCTACTGGCAAGGTGCGCTTCGTCTGCAAGGGCCACGCCGACGCGGTCAATGCAATCGCCTTTTCTCCCGACGGAAAGCTGCTGGCCTCGGGCGATTTCGTCGGGCCCATCCGCCTCTGGGACGCCGCAACGGGAAAGGAGCTGGCCACTTTCACCGACGAGGGCCCTCGTGAAGACGTCCCATCCGTGGCCGGGGCATGGTCGTTGGCTTTTTCCCCCAATGGCAAGCAGTTGGCCAGCAGCAGTCCGAGGCGGGTGATGCTTTGGGACGTACCCACCGGCAAGCAGCGGGCGGCGATCGAGACGGGTGGCCGGGACCGCAACTTCGTCGGCTCGCACGCCGGCTGGTATGTCGCATTTTCCCCGGACGGCAACACCCTGGCCTGCGCTACCGAAGGCGGTCCCGTGCGGCTGTGGGACGTCCTCAATAGCAAGGAACGGCGAGTGCTTCACGGCCATGATAGCCGCGTGCTGTGCCTCGCCTTTGCCCCCGCCGGAGGAACTATGGCCACGGCGAGCCAGGACGGAACCGTCCGGCTTTGGGACGCCGACACCGGACGCCAAACCGAGACCTTCCGTGGCCACAAAGGTCCAGCCGTGTCCGTAGTGTTCAGCCCGGACGGCAAGTTGTTGGCGTCGTGGTGTCACTGGAAGCAAGAAATCAAGCAAGGTGAACACCAGGGTGATGATTGGTGCGGCACGGAGTTGAAGGTATGGGAATTGGCAACGGGCAAGGAACTCCTCACGTTCGAACCGGATCAACCCCAGGTCAATTCGTGGAGGCCCGTCTTCACCATGCAATTCGGCCGCAATCGCAACGATCTGTTGACCGTAAACGCCGATCGCCACGGCGTTACCTGTTTCGACCTTGCCAAGTTGGCGCAAAGGCCGAAATGAGATGGCGCGGCTTTCAACGTTTATTGTGTGGAGAGCCGCCGCCGAACGAGCGGCTGAAGCTGACCGGGGCCGTTTTCCTACAGTTCCCCTCAACGGCTTCACGCCCAATGTATTCGGCAAGCGGTCGCTCGGCTTATCGCCGGCCGGTCCCACCAGCCGAGAGCGGTCTCGTGTGGCGATTCGGCTCAGATTCTCCCTCTGTTCCCTCGCGAGACAATCGCTGGTCGTCGGCAGAGCGCGGCGTTCAGCGGCG
>JAYTAK010001225.1:0-2625 GCA_043737515.1 Candidatus Kuenenia sp.
CCCCGGTTTGTTTCGGAAAAACCGGGGGCTAACGCCCTCCGGCTGATGCATCCCGGTTCATCGATACTACGCATCCTGCTGCAAACCATTTTCTGCCGAATACGCGCCAGCACTCAGCTCGTGATAAAGCGACACGCGGTCACTTTTTTCACACTCGCCGGAATGCCAGAAAAGCACTTCAGGTTCGTCACTTCGCCAGCACAGCCAAACTCGTTCGCCGTCCATGTCGCCAGGAAAATCCACTGTGCCCGACTGTGCGTCCGTGAGCGTCCCGCCGATCTGATGCAGTTCCTGAGCGAATTCATCCAATCGCTGTTCGTCGTGCAACAATTCAGCTTCCATCTGCTGTACTTCCTGCTCGTAAACTGAATCATCACCGCCCGAAGCAGGGTGCCGCTCTCGCAAAGAACTCAATCGCTGTTTTCGCACCGCGATATCCCGATGCAACTCCATAATGTCGCGCACAATTGTACGCACCAACGGAAGCCGCTGATTCACACTTTCGATCGTCAGTACCGTTTCTTCAGCGACCATGTTCTGCATCCGTTTACTTCAGAGTTTGATTCAATCAACGATCAGAATTCCGACCGCTGGCAAGATTCATGAAACCAACCATCCTGTCGGTTACTCATCACGATTTCAAAACACTCCGGGAAAAGACCCTGCTTCGACTGTCCGAGATTCGCTTGTAGTCCCGGCTTTACCCGGAAAATCAGGCTAAATGTTCATGGTTTGGCAGGTTGAATTTCCGCCTAAAGGCGGGACTACGAACACAATGGGGACAATCGAACTACTTTTCTGCACCAGCAAATTCAAACGGACTTGGCTCACCCTTTACCCAAACTGCCTGATGCAACACTTTTGATTCTGAAACGACTGTCGGATTCAGCGACGCTCTGCCCCACGCAATTTCCAGCGGCAGCTTGGCGTAGTCAACAATACATCCATCACGGCTGTAGCAGCTTAAATCGTGGACCGACCCCATGAAAATGCAGTCCACCGGACACGGATCAACGCACAGCGCACAAAACATGCACTTTGTGTAGTCGATTGTATAGCCGTTAATCCGAAAGCCTTTGCCGACGGGACTCTTTTCCTTGTCGATATAAATACAGTCAACCGGACAGGCCACAGCGCATTTGTCGCAGCCGATGCAGGTCGTCAGATCGAACCGGTGAAAACCACGATAGCGAGGCTTTACTTTGAGCGGCACTTCGGGGTATTCGTAAACTTCTGTAAACGTCCGGCGGTTATATGTCTTCATCATTGTCAGCAGTGTGACGTACATGCCTTGCAGTACGGTTGATACCGACATCCAGACGTTTCGAAACCATTCCAACATGTGAATCGACCCTCGGTCGCGCGGCCTTGCTGTTGAATCGTTCAAAGCGCAGCAACTGGCTTTGAAAACACTGTCTGCGGAATTATAGGACTGACCTCACGCGACGCAACCGGCTTGAACCCCATCCTGGCATTGGGAAGCTGCGAATTGCATTTTTTGAACCACGAAACGTCAGAGACAAAATCACAATTGATCGGTTCCCAGCGTCCCCTGTAGTTCCTTCAGGTACTCGACCGACAAGACAGTACGCAATCGCTGGCGGGATTTTTCCAGTCGTCCGGAGATGTTCATGCTCATCATTTCTTCCGGAAACTCGTTGCTGTTGAAGAACGTCTCCAGTGACTGCACGTGTCGTTGCCACAATTGCTGTTCGCGTAACTGTCGCAGTCGCAGGCGATCCATGTACCAGTCGGATGCCAGCAATGACTCCTTCGTAAACAGTTTCCGGATCTCCGGGTCGCGAATCGTCTTATTCTCATACGATCCATCAACCATGATGTGCAGCAGCGCTTTCAAGGGCGGACAGGCGATATCAATCGAACCGTCCTCAAAGTACATCCTGGCAATCCGTTGCTGTGCTTCGGCGATGTAAAGAATACCGTCCGCGAACGCCGCAGGATCCTGAGTTTCCGGCTGCAGAATTTCCGCATCGAACACGCGGTTCGGATTGTCGAACACGCGTCCGGCGAATCGGCGAATAAACCGCGTCGTGATCCGCCAACCAAGACGACTGGCGGGAATCAGCTTGCCGTTGAATTCGTAATCCTCCATCTTCTCCAGCAATTGCTCGGCAATCAGGAATTCCGGTGACCGTTCTTCAGGACTCAGGCGACACCAGATTTCCGGAATCAGCAGACTGATGTCATGATCGATTCGCACGCGGCTGCCAATGTACCCCGCCGGCGTCGAGAATCCTCCGAGACCAGTGAGCAGGTAACTGACGAGAGCATTATTCAGGTCCGTGATCGGACGCAGACAATTGAACGGCCCTTTCGTCAACGCACCTTCACTGCCGGCACCGGTCGTGGATGGACTCTTGCCCGTGAGCGCGCTCACGAAGTCCATGAAGAGTTCCGGCAACTCCTGATAATGAATCGGATTATAGACCGACAGAGCCCGAATCCCTCGAGCCGGCTCGGGTGGATTATTGCGGCGACCGATCAAAACTGCCTGTACCGGAGTATGCACGGGTCTGTCGATGGGGACCGCCCGTGACAGCCGAATCCCCATCTCGGCCACATGCAGATTCACCGGATCAATCAGCGTCGGCCGTGGCTGCAGAT
>JAYTAK010001226.1:0-2623 GCA_043737515.1 Candidatus Kuenenia sp.
GCGGCCAGTAAACTCGTGAAACCGCCTTTGCTGTGTTGACGCTCCAACTGTTTGAACAGACCGAAGCACGACTCCAGAATCTCGGTACTCATCGGCAGCGACGCCAGAAGACGGGCCAGTTGATCGGCCGCACCGCGAAACAGACCTTGCTCATTCACAAACGTCAACGCCGTCGAAACCACTTTCTGGCACTGACTCCAGCGAAGAATGTCGGCTCGGTATTTTCTGAGCCACGTTCGCACGGTCGTCCACGTCGGCAGTCGAACACTGGTTCCCCACCAGTCCATCACGATTTTCAGACACGTGATGCTGGCTAGCGCCCTCCAACCCCGGCCACCCATCGATTCATTTGTGACAAAGCACCAGGCTTGCGGCTGGCGATGAAATTCTGACGGCAAGCTGGAAGCTTACCCCACGTTTGGATCTCAACAGAGTACTACTTCACGGTCGCGTCGGGCGTCCGTCGTTTGAGGATCAGCATCCGCAGGTCCATAACGTTTTCGGCGGCGACAGTTTTGGCTTTGAGCTGCAGCAGAATCGCGCCGGGACTCAGCGAGATTGTTCCCAGCTTCGTCCTGCCGAAATCTTTCACCAGCGATTCCGTCCGCGGCACGCGATCTTCTGCCGCACCGATGAGCGGCGATTCATGCGGGCGATCAATTGTCGCGGTGAGGACCGGAATCGCCGCGTTGCCGTTCGCCAGAGTCAGCTCGATCACCGAGCCGATCTGATTCGCGTCGCACGTATACAGCATCTCGACATCGAAGTCGCCGGATTCCGGGACGTCGATGTTCCACGAGATCATGTCGTCTGTCGATGTCCAGTTCGTGATGTACGAACAGTTTGGGTGGCGACTTGAGCGTTTCAGATTGGCACTCAATATCGCGTCGCGAGCAGGCAGCAGCGTCGTGCGGTTGCCTTTGGAATCGGCGATCACGGCAGGTCGCGGATCTTTGGGCCGCCCAGCCGTCACGGGCATATTGCTCACGAGGTCGCTCAACACCTGTGCGCGATATTCCGCCACGGCGGCGACAAGCTGTTGATGGATGTCCGAATGATCCGCCTGCACATCCTGTGACTGACCGGGGTCGTTTTCGATGTCGTACAGTCTGCCGGATTCGTCCAGTCGATACTTCTGATTGCGGACGCTCACCTTGCCGTTCCAGTGAGCAAACAGCAGGCGGTCCGACCAGTCTGCGTCAGGGTTTTTCAGCAATGGAGCGACGCTGACACCATCCAGCGGCTTCGGAGGCGCGTCCTTGATTCCGGCGAGTTCGCTCAACGTCGGCAGCAGGTCAACAGCGCCTGCGATCGGTTTCACCGTCGTCTCTGCCTGGATTTTTCCGGGCCAGCGGATAAACAGCGGCGACCGGACGCCGCCTTCATCGACGCTGCCTTTCTGACCGCGCAGGCCGCCATTCCAGCGATTGCTGTTCGGGCCGTTGTCGCAGAAATAGACGACGATCGTTTCCTCCGCAACCTTTTCCTGTTCCAGCGTCGCCATCAGCCGACCGACGTTCCAGTCGATGTTTTCGCACATCGCCATTGCGGCGCGGGTGAATTGCTGGTCTTCTTTGTCCGGATTCAGTCCGTGCATTTCCAGCGAGCGATCTTTGACGCGATCCCACCAGGTGTCCGGCACCTGCATCGGTGAATGCGGCGTGTTCAGCGTCAGAATCGTGAAGAACGGTTTTGAATCTTCGCGTCGCATGAAGTCGATCGCATGGTTCGTGAGATCATCCGGCAGATATCCTGCACCGCGCGTCAGTTCATCCTGCTCTTCGATGAGCGGACTGAAGTAATGTCCCCAGTGACCGGACGTGAATCCGTAGAATTCGTCGAAGCCACGCGCCAGCGGATGATAAGGCCCTTGAGTTCCGTTATGCCATTTGCCAAACAAAGCCGTGCGGTAGCCGGCTTTTCGGAATACGTCGGCGATGGTTGTTTCGTCCAGGTCGAGTCTCTCTCCGCCACTCGTGACATCTCGCACGCCGCCTCGCGGATGCCAGCGACCCGTGAGCATTTCAGCTCGCGTTGGCGAACACACGGGGCAGACGTAGAAGTGCTCGAAGCGGGCTCCGGCCTTTGCCAGTTGATCGATATGCGGCGTGGCGAGATTTGTGTTCCCGTGCAGGCTGAGATCACCCCAGCCCTGATCGTCCGTCAGGATGATGAGCACGTTCGGCGGTGCGGCGATGACGGAGAAATTCAGCAACAGGGTGACAAGGATGACCGGGATGAGGCGAAAGACTCTGCGCATGGCGGTGGATTTCCTTTGCGATTTGGGACGGACTCAGTCCTGGCCGCGTGAAGTATATACTCCGTGCGGCCGGGAATGAGGGACGTGTTGTTGAGTGAGCCGCAAGGCGCTAGTCCTGAAACAAGTGACAGTCGTTTGACAGTCGTTTGGAGTGCGGCGACTTGTCGCCGCTTTGCCGTTCCACCACGGCATTTTTGTCAACGATCCGCCGCCGGGCTAAGATTTATCGGCGGGCCTCAACATTATGGGCAAAAAAATGTTGGGCAAAAAATGGCTGCTATTTTTCTGCCCATACATTTTTCTGCCCCGAACGTCCTCGCTTCTAAAACGTCGTATTGACGGTGGCGTACGCGCGAATTCCTC
>JAYTAK010001227.1:0-2623 GCA_043737515.1 Candidatus Kuenenia sp.
GCGCGACACAACCCGGCAGCCCCGCAGCAGCGATTGCTCGTGCTGCATGGGCTCGTGCCACGAATTCTGAATCTGCCAGTAAGTCGGTCAGAGCAATCAGCAAGTCGGACGGTGCGACGAGACGCGATCGAACCAGCCCAAAGGCGCACACGCCTCGAACATCGATTGCAGTATCGATGGAGCCGCTCCAGACAGGTTCCTGCTGCCGATAACGCATGCCTGCAAGCCAGAAATCCGGTTCTTCGAAGTCGAGAGGCAACAGGGCTTCAACAATCGCCAGTTTCGCGCGGCAACCCTTGTCACATTCGCCACCGTCTTTCAGAAAACGATGATAGGCCGAGACCAAATCGGGGATCAATTCGCTCAGCGTGTGTTCTCGTACGACTTTCGCGACTTGTTCAACAACGAAATTCGATTCATCACACAGGGCCAACCGCAAGTCGGCGATCATCGTATTTGGAGACAAATCCTTCAACCGCTGACGCAGCAGTGCCAATCGCTGATCCGGAGTTGTGCGGCGACTTCGAGACATCCGTAACCACAGCGTGGATAGTTTGAAGCGGAGAGCATTCGTATTGCAGTGCCAATGGATTGTAGTCGGCCATCCGCAAAATGGAATCTCTGCATTGCAATTGAATCACGCAGCTCAAGGAATTCCGGTGACAATTTAATTTCCGACCGATACACTCTTTGGTTCCGGCATCCACATTTTTCCTGACCCTACCGGATTCTATGTGCGTGATTTATGGGAACGTCATTCGTTTAACGACAAGCCGCAGGCGTCGGCGGCAGAGGATTTCGCCCACGCCTACGGCTCGCCGTTAAACGATCATTCTCCCACACTCGATTTTTCCTTCGAAACCAAGCGGGAGCTGCACATAGAATCCGGTAGAGTCACGAAATCCGAATGTCGAAATCCGAAAGAAACTCGAAGCACGAAATTCAAGACATTCGAATTTCGAGTTTCGAGTTTCCAACTCAGCCTCATTGCAGAAGCTATTCTTGCTCAGCTCCTGAGAAGGTCGTGAAGTCGGGTTGAGGGCGATGCCGCATCGACAGCGACTGGACTACCACCAATCAACGGATGCACCCGCCTGCCGTTTCGGGCAACAGAGTTCAGCATCCAGCAGGGTCAGAGGCGGTTGCGATGCGCGGAGCCTGTGACAACGGAACGGAAAAAGGCTTCCCGCATTCTCGGCAGCGAACAGGACGAAGTCGAAGCAATCGGAGCAGGAATGCAAATCTCGATCGTCTGCGTGGCACGGCTGAGCCGTAGCAATGGCAGTGATGACAATCAAACATGGAATCACCTCGAATACAGGATCCATCCCCAATTTCGAATGCAATTCCAATATCGGCAGGGCTGTCATTCGCAAGAAGAGTTCCATGCTGCCCTGGGGAAATTACGACCCATTGAAGGGGGGATAGACCGTCCGCAGCGATTATTCCGCGTCGATTATTCCGCGTCGATCGACAGTTTCTACCGCCGGGTCACCCATTGAATGACGAACGCATCGTCAAACGGTGTCTGGCCGGCCTGGTCGCGAAATTCCAGGTTGCGACCGAAGACGTAGCCGAATTCCCAGGCGGATAAACTGCCGTCCTTGTCGGTCGATTCCAAGCCGAACAGCAGACGAAAGTCCCGGTAGGTCATGATGTGACCTGTTCTGTCCGGGAATTCAACCTGCCAGGTTCCGCCATTCATCTGGCCCGCAAGGTAGAGCCGGTATTCGTCATTCAGCATGTAGTCAATGCGCGGCCGGGGAAAGACGAGATCCATCCGCAGGCCGCGCACAAAGACGTCGCGGAACGAAACGCCGATGACCGGCAGCACAGCGATGTCATCCCGGCCCAGGTAGTCAACGCCGAAAATGAAGTCTGCGGAATGATTGACGTGGAACATGCCGACCGCATGGCTTGGAAAACGCACACCTTCCCGAGCGCTGGTTTCAAAGTCGGCGTAGGCTCCGACACTCGTATACAGGTCATAACTGAACTGATCGGAAATCTTGTTTCGAACCTGATAACCCAGCGTGAAATCGTAGACTCTGGACGGCAGTGGCGATGAAACCGGACCGTCGAGCCAATGTACGTTGATCGTCCCAGTCAGTCCATGTTTGTTACCCCGATGAAGGTAGGGATCAGTCTGCCAGTCCAGCCAGCCAAAGTACTCGCCACCGCCGGGCAGCCACGCCAGAATTGACTGATCGCTGCGATACGACGAGTAGGGTTCACACATCAGCCGCGAAAACTTGAGACGCTTACAATCGGCTTCAGGCACTTTGAAGTCATGGATCGACTCATCCGCACATCCGGACGGATTCGCAGGCGGCGACTCAAATGGCTGCGGCGTGGTCGGCAGTTCGATCGGATGCTCGTCCATCGGAGGAATTGAGAGATCCGGCGGACGCACAGTGTTTGGATCCGCGATGATTGGCTCTTGCTCGGGATGGACAATTACGACGTTTTCAGCGAATAGTTGCCGCGGCTGGGTCGTGGTGAATCCGGCTGACTCGACGTCAAGTTCAGGCACGCACAGATCTTTGTTGTTTTTCTCGGTGGATGAGTCGTGTGACTCCCCGGTGCTGACAGATCGCTCATTGCTGAACTGCTGAGCGGCTGC
>JAYTAK010001228.1:0-6009 GCA_043737515.1 Candidatus Kuenenia sp.
GAACTCAGATCGAACAGTGTACCGACAGTCGTGTGCTGGAAGACCTTTATCTTCCGTATCGTCCCAAAAAGAGAACTCGTGCTGCAATGGCGCGGGAACGTGGCCTGCAGCCGCTCGCCGACATCCTGCTGGGACAACAACGACTCGGGGGAACTCGCCGAGACGCGATCAAATCGTTCATCAATCCTGAAAAAGACGTCGCCGATGAGGACGCCGCCATTCGCGGGGCCTGCGACATCGTGGCAGAAACGTGGGCGGAAACACCAGCCAATCGCCAATGGATCGTCGAACAGGTTCAACGGGGCGAACTGGTTTCCACAGTCAAAAAGGGCAAAGCCGAAGAGGGCAGTAAATTTGAAAACTACTTCGACTGTCACGAACGAGTTTCCAAAATGCCCGCCCATCGATTTCTGGCCATGCAGCGTGGCGAAGCTGAAGGCATCCTGCGCGTCAGTCTCTCGATGGATGATGAAACGCAGCAGAGGCATCTCAAATCGAGACTCATCACTAACCCGAACTTTGAATTTCGCACGGAACTCGAAGAGACCGTGGCCGACTGCTACAAACGCCTGCTGCGCCCAGCCGGCGAGAGTGTGCTCATGCAGCAACTGAAGGAAAAGGCGGACGCCGAGGCGGTGCAGGTCTTTGCTAAGAACATGCGAGATCTGCTCATGGCGTCTCCCGCAGGTCCACAGGTCACGATTGGCATCGATCCTGGTTTCCGTACCGGCTGCAAGGTCGCGGTGGTCGATGAAACCGGTCAGTTTCTGACCAGCGAAACAATTTACCCGACGCCGCCTCGCGAAGAAAAAGAAAAAGCCGGGGCCACGTTGCTGCGGCTGATTCGCGATTACAAAGCCACGCTCATCTCGATTGGCAACGGCACGGCCTCACGCGAAACCGATCGATTCGTGGCTGATCTGATCCGCCAGCACGGATTGAAAACCACCAAGGTCGTTGTGAACGAAGCGGGTGCCTCGGTCTACTCTGCCAGCGAAACAGCGATCGAAGAATACCCCGATCTGGACGTGACCGTTCGCGGCGCGGTGAGCATCGCCCATCGACTGCAGGATCCGTTGTCAGAACTTGTGAAGATCGATCCACAATCGATCGGCGTCGGGCAGTACCAGCATGACGTCGATCAGACGATGCTGAAAAAGGCACTCGACCGCGAAGTGGAATCGTGCGTTAACTCCGTCGGAGTCGATGCGAACACCGCCAGCCCGTCGCTGCTGTCGTACGTCGCGGGGATCGGTGCCGTGCTGGCGAAACGGATCGTGGCCTTTCGGAATGAACACGGAGCGTTCAAGTCCCGCAGTGAACTGCTCAAGGTGCCACGCTTCGGCCAGAAAGCATTTGAGCAGGCAGCCGGATTTCTGCGCATCCGCGACGGTATTCAGCCGCTCGACAATTCCGCCGTGCATCCGGAACAGTATCCACTCGTCAAAAAGATGGCCGCGAATCTGAAGACAGACGTGAAAACGTTGATCGGCAATGAGACTCTCGTTGCAAGCTTAGATGTAGCCGATCTGATTTCCGCAGACGCCGGTGAATTCACAGTTCGCGACGTGTTGCATGAACTTGCTCGCCCCGGTCGAGATCCACGCAGCGAATTCAAAGTGGCCACGTTTTCAGAATCGATCCATGAAATTTCCGACCTGCACGTCGGCATGATTCTGGAAGGCGTAATCACCAACGTGACAAAGTTCGGAGCCTTCGTGGATATCGGCGTGCATCAGGACGGCCTCATTCACATCTCACAACTGGCCGACCACTTTGTCCGCGACCCGTCTGAAATTGTCGCGGTGGGCGACATCGTCAAAGTCACAGTCATGGAAATCGACCCCGACCGCCGCCGGATCGCGCTGTCGCGGAAATCGAGTCGATGAGACATGTCACGCAGTGCATCATCGTTCTATCGGGATCGAACCCAATGCCAGAAACATTGGCAACGGTGATGGTCGATCTCCCAGCTCACCCGAAATCACAACCTTCATACAGCACACGCATCGCGGGCGTAGGAGGCTTTGGGTTATCGAGGCGATCCATGATCAATTTCCCGGTCGTTCGCGAAACAAGCATCACGGGCGGGATCACCAGGTCTGTCGGAATCGCGTCCAATGCACCGAGATGATGAAGCACTGCCGTTTCGATCAAATGCGACTTTTTAACCCCGTGCGCACTGACATAACGTTCCAGGCGGTGGCGTGTCTCGGGGGAAATGGTTGCAGAAATTTGGGTTGTTTCGGTCATCGAATCGGCTCTGTTGCATGGATCTGTAGAATATCCTGCGTTTTCGTAGATTGTAATAAAACACTTTGCAAAAGGCAATATCGCCCGGCATTAATGTGACCCTGAGGGACATTGACGCCGGTGACTGAATGACGCAGGACGCGGGTGACAAGCAGGACGCAGGTGACAGCACCTTAACATAATTCCGTCCCTGAAATCTGAAGATCCTTATCCTGCTCGTTCTGCATGAATGTGTTGACGCGCTGCTTCCTGACTAACGAGATGAGTTTTGAGGCAACCCTTCCGTTTTTCGCCGTTCTCCTGCAACTTCCTGCCCCTCATTTTCCTGCCAATTGATCTTTGATCGTGATGCCGAACGGGAAACGGCAGGAATATGAGGGGCAGGAAAATGAAGACAGTAAATCGCGGGTCGATCAATGGGGGTAACGTCCGAACCAAGGCAACTACTTGATCTTCTTGATGCCGTAATTCCCATTAACCACTTTTACGATTTGTATTTCGACCCCGTTGTTGTTCAATGTGAAGTTGTCGCCTTGGTAAAGCCCATCGGGGTCAGTCGAATACTGAAAATAGATGTCATAGTGACCGTTGGAAACAGAAACGGACTGAGTGTCATTAGCCTTAACCGTGAAATCCTTTCCCTTACCATCGGAGCGAAGACCAACGGTGACTTTGAATGCGTTTGGGTTCTTGACGCGGACTTCCTGAGACCCTGCAAGCTCGCCTGAATACTGCGGCCAGTCTTGTGGCTTCCGTAGGTCTATTTCAACTCTTTGACCTCCCCGAATTAGCAATGTACGAGTTACGGTGCGTTGATCGCTCTCCTCTTTCCACGATGCCTTGAGGCGGTAGCGGGAGTCAGCGTCGGTTGGAACTGGCGGGATTTGAAACTGTCTCACGTCTCCTTTGGTCGCAGTTTGCTCGCCTTCCAATTCCAACTTGCCGTCGAGTGGAAGACGAACAACAAGGATGACCGGTTTTTTCTCCGATGTCACTTTTGTCTTCGACGTTTGTGGTGCTGGATTGTCAGTGGCAGGCTTTGATTGGGCTGACGATGTGCTTTCAAGGATTTGAAGGAGACGCTTTGCGACTCTGGTCTTGGTGTCGGTTGTGGGGGTGTAAACAAAATCGAGCGTCGCGGGCCATTCACACTGTATGTTCTCCGTGTAAGTCTCAGCCTTGGGATTTGTAATTTGGATGGTGGCGTCAAGGCCGATGGCATCCCGCGCAATGCCACTGGCGCGGCCGCCCACGATCCGGTAACCATCCTTTCTTGTGGCGGTGAATGCGATTCGAACGCGGGCGAACTGGCCCGGTATGCGATCGTTTTCGACGGTGACGTTCTTGCGGGCAAAAATAGCGGCGAGATCAGGGTTTTGGTTGTGCCATGTGAATGTCTCTCGTTGACCTGTCAGAAAATTGGTGGTTTCACCCCAATTCAGTCGAGACAGTGTCGCGATATGTTCTTCTCGATTGAATTTTCCCTGATCCACAAATGATTGATATACCTGCTTGAGTTCCTTTACGTTCCTTTGCTTGCTGGTGTCGAGGGACTTGCTTGCACGAGAAAAATAGTCGCGAGAAATTGCGATTGTGAAGTTCGCGTTCCGGTCGATGGATTCAGGCTGCGATTCTTTTTTCGGCGGCTCAAGCGGTGCCAGTTCATCAAGGATGAACTGCATCGCTTGTATTTCTATCATCCCACGGTCCCATTCCCGGTCGTCTGAGAATGTGAATTGCACGTCAAGCACGATCCCCGGCGGCCCGACCGTCTCCTTCTGCGGTGTTGCGATTGGCTGCGGCGGTTGTGGCGTTGCGCTAACAATTCGAGGTTCTGAGTCACTTTCTTCGTCCACCTTTGCAAGCAGGTCTTTTGCCTGCGGGAGTGCGCGAGCAAAAACGTCGGCCAAGAATCGTTCGTTCTCAAAAAGCGCATCGACTTTCACTAGGTTTTCGACGGCACTTCTCTTTGTGAAGCTCGTAATTTGCGCCCACTGGTCTCGTGCATCCTCAGGAACGGACTGAACTCTGCTCAGGTATTGGTGGAATCGCTGTGGTTTGACCGTGTCTTTATCAAATAACGCTTCGTACTGAACTAAGACAGTTGCTGCCGAAGTGAGGCTGACCGTTGCACCTGAGGCCTTCTCGGCAGCCGCTTTCCAGTCGTCTGTCATTGATTTTGGCAGCTTCTTGATTCTTGATTCAAACAAAAGCGCGGCTGCGCGAAGGATGTCCTCCGACTCTCCAAGCGTCCGCAACGTTAACAGCAATCGAAACAAGTCGTCGCGAACCGGGTCGTCACCGGTCGATTCCTTCAGTGCCTTGGCCCACGAGTTCTGGAACGTTCGAATCATTGGTGACGGCTTTTCGATCGACTCAAGAAGATACTGAAGGTCTTCGTTGCTGGTACGGTTGCCCCGAGCAGTAACCATTGCCTGCGCTGCCTGGGCGAACAAGTCTTGCGGTTCGGGATCACGCGCTGAAGTTGAAGCACGAGTGGGATTCGGTTCTTGAGCCTTTAGCAATCCGAACGACGAAAAAACGGTGAGAAGGCAAATGACGGTTGTCAAGCGAGAGATCGGGTGTGAGCCACGTTGCGCAGGTGCCATTGCTGATACCCTTCATTCTTTGATTAAAGTCATTGTGCGTAACAACGGAATCATGCCACCGTGTAAGTGACCTTATTGGAGACATCGACGAGCTTGCTCTTCGCAATATTTCCGGCGGGGTGTTTGGTGTAGACTTTGTACTTGAATATTTGCAGGACGACTTCGTACTGGTCGGGAGTCGTGTCCCAGTGCACGAATCTTGAAAACAAGACGCACGATCATACCGTCGCGACTTGATCGGTCAAACGTACCGAGAGTTGTTTTCCGAGGGCCGTGGCGTATCGACGCAACGTCGAAAGCGTCGGGTTGGATTCGGGATCGTCTTCCAAATGGGACAGTTTCGATTCCGCCAATCCGCTCCGTGATTCAATCTCTGCCAGGCTCAGGCCTTGAGCCTGCCGTTCCGCTTTCAGCAGCTTCAAGACTTCTCGGAGTTCCGGGGCGATGGCGTCGTAAGCGGCCTTCGACTCGCGAGCCACCGCCAAGACTTCGTCCTTCTCGCTCGCGAGTTCGGCGTCGAGTTGGTTCCATTCTGTAGCGTCTTTCGGACGTCGAATGCGTTCCGACATGGCTCAGTCCTCCACTTCGTAGGCGGTGACGGGGTAAACCGTCACGTCATCCAGGAATTCGTAAACACACGCCAAATACTTGCCACTCGCTGTGTATCCAAACGCCATCGGCCGACCCGATGACCGGCTCTGTTTGGTTTCAGCGGGATCAGAAACAACCTCTTCAAATTCTTCCGACGTGATGCCATGTTCGGCAATATGCCGCTCGTTGTTTTCGTCCCATTGGTAGAAATAAAACGGCAATCGAATGTCTCCTGGTCGGCTTTCAACTCGAAATCACCCCCAATATTTCTCCAACGAATTCGGTCAAGCAGCCGAACAGGGAAGTTCGCCGCGTGCCAGCGATCCCGGACTGCCTGAAATGGGTTCACCGCTCGCTTGGTGAATCAATGTCTCATTCCTGCTGTGGTTTGTCAATCGACCGGACGGACCCGCGTGCGGCACGGTGCGGTCGTGGATGTCGGTAGGTCCTGCTTGCCGAGCAATGCCGTTCAGCCGGGCTTTGTGTAGAGGAACCCAAGTTGAAGAGCCAACTTGACTTCGGCGGTGGTGGCCTGTCGCAGTTTTGGCGGTTTTGG
>JAYTAK010001229.1:0-2615 GCA_043737515.1 Candidatus Kuenenia sp.
GCGCCGTTCCGGCAATTGTCAGTTATCTGCCGGAACGGCGCTTCGCTTGGTCCGGCCTACAGCCCCGAACCACATTGTCCGTCAGGAGTGCGAATCCCAGGGCGATCAGCGCAAGTTCAACAAAGCTGAGGGCAGCAAACTCCCGATTCGTACGCCGGGAAGAGATGCAGTTTCGATGCCTGAGGCATCAACTCGCGGTCATCGTCCCGCACAGCGCGATCGGCAGCATTCAGGAAATGGGCGGCGGGCGACAACCCCGCATCTCAACGCAATCACGATCGACTAAACGCGATCCAGTGAGCGGACAGTTGCACGACACCCGACAGGCAATTCCGGGCGGGCGGAGCAGTTCCATGAAGAGGTGATGCTCTTCGATTTCAAATCGTGAAACCGACTCAGATTCTTCCGCCGGCGCATCTTCCAGCACGCAGGTTGAACTGGAACACTCTTTCCAACACGCAGAATGCTCAAGCAATCCCATCGGGAAAACGAGCGTCAAGGCAGTCAGAATGTGCAGCAGCCGAAACATTGAAGACAGTTTGCAGGAAACCACTATCCCGTGTCAAGCGGCTTCTCAGGTAACCCGAAGTCATTGTATACTCCGCGCGGTCAGATTTGAGGTTCTGTGAGCGGCAAGGCGCTAGCCGCCGGTGCTGACCGAATGCACCACCTGCGGCACTAGCGTCTTGCGGCTCACTCAACAACACGTCCCTCAGTCCTGGCCGCGCGGAGTATAATATGCGGGGAAGAGCCCGATTTGCTGCGATATGGCTGCGTGCAGAGCGAAACAGCAACGTCCATCCCACATATTTCACGAGGGGCCAAACATTGAACGAAATCATCGATCCCGACTGGGCGTGGCGCGAATTTCAGCCGGATACAGAAACGCCCTGGAACATTCGCACGGTCGCACACTTGTTTCGACGTGCCGGTTTCGGAGCCACGCAGAATGAGTTGACTGTCGCCGCTGCAAGAACTCCTTTGACGGTTGTGGATGAGTTGTTGACCGGGCCGGAGCCTGAATCGTTTCGGGCCGAAATGAAATCGCTGTCGAATGCGGCGATCGCGACGGGCAACGTCAAACAGCTCTCTGCCTGGTGGGCATATCGGATGCTCAGCACGCCGCTGCAGTTGCTGGAAAAGACGACCCTCTTCTGGCACGGGCACTTCGCAACCAGCGCCGAAAAAGTCGCGGACGGAAAATTGATGCTGACACAGAATGAGCTGCTGCGCTCATTGGCGTTTGGCGACTTTTCAAAATTACTGCTGGAGATTTCACGCGATCCGGCGATGCTCGTGTATCTTGATTCCGCCACCAATCGCAAATCGCATCCCAACGAAAACTACGCCCGCGAAATCATGGAGTTATTCTGTCTGGGTGAAGGGAATTATTCGGAGACTGATATTCGCGAACTGGCGCGGTGCTTCACGGGATGGGAAATTCGTCGCGATGAATTTCGCTTCAATCGCTATCAGCACGATGAAGGTAAAAAAACAATCCTGGCTCAGACCGGAGAGTTTGGCGGCGAAGAAGGCGTCCGGATCGTGCTGGAACAGAAGTCCGCCCCCGAATTCATTGCCACAAAACTTGTCCGCTTCTTCGTGATGGACGAACCGGCACCAACCGTTGAAGTGATCGCTCCGCTGGCAAAGGAACTGCGCGAATCCGGCATGATGATTCAGCCCGTGCTCCGACGAATCTTCACCAGCAACCTGTTCTATTCGCCACATGCGGTCGGACGAAAAGTCCGATCGCCGGTGGAACTGGCTGTCGGCCTGTTGCGAAGTCTGGAAGGCTCTACCAACACCTTTGACCTTGCGGAGGAAATGCTGACGCTCGGTCAGGGGTTGTTGTATCCGCCCAGCGTCAAAGGCTGGGACGGAGGCCGGACATGGATCAATTCTTCGACGTTGCTCGGACGGTCAAATCTGGTCCGCACGCTCATCACGAATGACAAGACGAGGTTCGGAAAGACGACGCTCAAGCAGTATCTGGCTACTCAGAAAGTCACCAATCCGCGCGCGGTCATCGACTACCTTGAAACCGTACTCTTCGCGGTTCCGATTCCGGAAGCGGCCAAGGAACGAGTGGAAGCACTCATGAAATCCCGCAGCGACGGCAGTCTGATCGAAGGATTGCATGCGTTGTGTACAATACCCGAGTTTCAGCTTGGATAGGGCTCGTGGGATAAGCTTCCAGCTTGTCAAGTTTTTCAAAAAAACCTTGAGCTTTCATGCAGCGATGGCAAGCAGGAAGCTTACCCCACGTAGAAATTCAGATTAATGCAACAACCCGCCAGCGGCTGTCTGCGGTTGGTTGTTGTGGGTTTCCATCTGCGCTTCGGGCAACGATCAGTGATATACTGAACGCAGTGTGGCAGGCATTGATGCATCGGGAAACAAGTCATGATTGATTCTGCAATTGAAACACAGAGTCTGAACTATGAAGAACGTCTCAGTCAGAACTCAGGGTGGGCGATGAGTGAAGGAGGCCGCCATTTTGATGAGACAAGTGAAGTCCACACGACACTTCAGAGGATTTGTCATCGCCTCAACGAATTGAAAGTTCCGTATGCAGTGGCGGGAGGGATGGCGCTTTTCCAGCATGGCTTTCG
>JAYTAK010001230.1:0-5984 GCA_043737515.1 Candidatus Kuenenia sp.
ATGTCATCCACATGCTGCCGCAGTTCGCGCAAGACCCCAGCGACGTGGGAAACTTCGTTGTAGACCGGCAATGCCGTAAGAATGCGAGTTTTCATAATCAGCATCGTAGACCTGCCACTTTCGATGTCAATCTGACGTCCTCGATTTCTTCTATCAGCCGGTACGCATTAGCGTCCGGTTTACTCAGAATTACCTGGAAAACCGGGTGCTAACGCACTGCGGCTGATACGAGTTGCGATCAAACTGAGTGTCATTGGGCGTGAGCCCTCCGATACCTCGTTTTTGGACCGGCACGCTGAAGCATGCCGCTCGCCTAACTCCTGCCGTTTATGCTTCATTCGCCATTTCTTCGAGGACTTCTGCGATCACTTGCATGCCTTCTGTCAGATCTGCGGCCTTCACATTCAACGCGGGCAGGAGTCGAACAACGCTGTCGTTGGTGGCGTTGATGAGGACTCCACGTTCCATGCACTTTGCCACCGCTGGTGCGGACGCGATGCTGAGATCGATCCCGATCATCATGCCGCAGACGCGGATTTCGCGGATGATGGGGAGTCGCTGCTGCAGGGCTTCCAGTTGAGTGCGGACGTCAGTGGCCAGTTGCTCGACGTGATCCAGCAGACCTTCGCGTTCAATCGTCATGCCCGTCGCCAGACCAGCCGCCATTGCGAGTGAGTTACCTCCAAACGTACTGGCGTGCATTCCGGGTCGCAGGTCACCGGCAAACTCGTCCCGACAGATCATCGCACCGCACGCCGCACCAGCCGCGATACCTTTTGCCATGGTGATGACGTCCGGCTGGACACCAGTCTGTTGATAGCCGAACCAGGTTCCCGTGCGACCCATGCCCGTCTGCACTTCGTCGAAGATCAGCAACAGACCATGTTCGTCGCAAAGATCCCGCAGTGCCTGCAGAAATCCAGGTTCGGGAATTCGAACGCCACCTTCGCCCTGCACGGGTTCAATCATGATCCCGCACGTTTCGTTGTCGATCAGACTTCGCACACCGTCGATATCATTCATCTTTGAATAGCGGAAACCCGCCAGCATCGGTCCCAGTCCTTCATGGTACTTGGGTTGAGCCGTCGCCGTCAGCGCGCCGAACGTGCGACCGTGGAAACCGTGTTCAAACGTAATGATGCGGTAACGCCCCTGAGGCGATCCGTGGAGCCTGGCAAGTTTGATGGCTGCTTCATTGGCTTCCGCTCCGCTGTTGCAGAAGAATGCCTTTCCGAAACTGCGGGTACACAGGAACTCTGCAAATCGTCCCTGCTGTTCTGTGTACCACGTATTGGGAACGTGGATCAGTTTGGCCGCCTGCTCCTGGATCGCCTTCACGACAGCGGGCGGTGAGTATCCGAGAATGTTACAGCCCCAGCCAGGAAACAAGTCCAGGTAACGTCGCCCGTCAGCATCCCAGACATGCGACCCTTCGCCTCGCACCAGCGCGACCGGATACCGACGATAATTCGGAATGACATAATCATCAAACAGATCAATGATGGCCTGACTCTTTGAGATGGCAACCTGTGTCATTGAACAATCTCCGGCGGAAATAAAATGAAGGATGAAAGATGAAAGATGAAAGAACTCGCTGTGTGCTTTGTCGAGTTTTAATTCTTGGGGTGGCCGGGGTTGGAGAGCGCTAGCTCGAAACCCCGGGGCTTCCTTCGCTTCGCTCAGTCCAGCCTCGGCCACCCGACGCAGATTTTCAGGTCTGACAAAGCACGAGATGCAGAATTACTGAAGTCTAGTGGACACGACGGATTGTGCGAAGTTCACCTGTAGCTCAGTCGCTGGGCCGACTGAGATTCCCGTTGTCCGACATGATTATACCGCACGCGGTCGCCAATGACTCGTTTAACGGCAAGCCGCAGGCGACAGCGTCCTCAACACATCGCTGACGCCTGCGGCTTGCCGTTAAACGATAAACATCTCATCCATAGCCGTGTTGAGTATAGTTGGACTCCTACGGAACGATTTCCGTCCCGACACCGGTATCGGAATAGATTTCCAGCAGTACGGAATGCCGCATTGAGGCATCGACAATGTGGACTTTACGAACGCCGGCATCGAGCGATTCCAGTGCGGCCTCGACCTTCGGCACCATGCCCCCCGCAATCGTGCCGTCCGCGATCAATGCACGCACCTGAGCCGCAGTGACATGCGACAGACGCGACGATGGATCCTTGATGTTTGTCAGGATGCCTGGAATATCGCTCAAAAAAATTAACTTCTCCGCGGACAGCGCACGAGCGACGGCGGCGGCGGCGGTGTCGGCGTTCACATTGAGCCGATGCCCGACGCGAGTCAAAGCGATGCTCGGTATGACGGGAATCGAACCGATCGAACAGACTCGGATCAGCGTATCGATGTCCACCTCCGTCACATGTCCCACATGACCGAGATCTACTGGATTGCCGTGATCGTCTTTGAGCGTCAGTTTCTCGGCGGTCAGCACATTTTCTGTTCCGAAATGCAGACCGGCGGATCGACCGCCTCTGCTGTTGATGCGATCCACAATCGACTGGCAGATGTCTTCCACCAGCACGCGCGACGCGATCTGCAGTGTCTGTGGATCGGTGAAGCGTCGGCCCGCAACAAACTTTGGCTCGATACCGGCAGCACTCATCGCCGAACTGATCGCCTTGCCACCGCCATGCACGATCACGGGTTTCATGCCTACGGTGGCCATGAAGACGACGTCCGTGAGCAGACTATCGACGGCGGCAACATCATCCAGAGTGCTGCCGCCGATCTTCACCACGACATAACGGCCACGAAACCGCTGAATCCAACTGAGAGCTTCGATCAGGACTTTGGCCTTGCGAATCGCTTCGTCCATGATTGTTCCATGAGTGTGTCGGTGATTGTTTCGCCCGTTTCAGCCGTGGATTCTACGAATGCGGGAAAGTGAATCAACGGGTCGGACGCATGTTGCATTCAGATTGTCGTTGATTAGAGTACGTTTCGTCGATCGCCTATTCGGGCGAATGACGCTGTTTGGGTGCTCGCAGGTGTTCGCTGCATCAGTTGCTGTTGCTGAAGACACGGTTGCGAGTGAAAAGGGAAGACGGTGACTGATGCCTTGGCATCAGGATTCCGTCGCGGTCCCGCCGCTGTAATCGGGGACTGAACCTGCAATGATCCACTGTGGAAACGCTGAATCCTGTCTTTAACGACCGGTGAGTGTTTTCGATGGGAAGGAGCAGGTTCGGAACGATCCGAAAGCCAGAAGACCTGCCCGAACAGATTGCAGACGTCCCCTTCGCGGAAAGGTGTTGTCGGCATGAACAGCGCAGCCAGGTTTTTGAAATTGCGCCGCCCGCAGAACGAGTACCTCAGGCTCGTTTACAGGATTTCGTCGGGCGTCAACGCAAATACTAAACCCCCTGCGTCTTCGGCCGGTGACTCCGACTGCATCCCTTGCAACTTCAGGAGTTCTCAATCGTGGCTGAAAACAGACCAAACCGTCTTCGCGGCTTTACGCTCATTGAACTATTGGTCGTGATCGCAATTATCGCGATTCTGGTGTCGTTGCTGCTGCCAGCCGTCCAACAGGCTCGCGAGGCGGCGCGTCGTACGCAGTGCAGGAACAGTCTCAAACAACTGGTCCTTGCGATGCATAACTACGCCGACATCTATCAGGAATCCTTCGTGCCGTACGTGATCGAAGATCAGACACGCTTGAACTACCTGCAGACGTTTTCCGGCAGTCCGGGTTCGGCACGATTCTGGTTCGGGACCGTGAATTACAACGAGCCTGACCCGAAGAAACAGTTGGATTTTGCGACGGGGGCTCTCAGCCCTTTCATGGAAACAAACTACGAATCATTTCAGTGTCCGAACTTTGGTCCGTCACAAATGGATGTCGTCCGCTTTGGAAAACCGGCCACCGGATTTGGTTACAACGGCCACTATCTGTCGCGAGCGGCCGGGATCGAATGGTTGCCGCCGACCTACGACGCGCAATACAGCCCTCGTCCAGTCTGTCGCAAGTTCCGCGATGTCCGCGAATCCGGACGAACCGTCGTCTTTGCCGACAGCGCCGCAGTGAAGCTGGTTGGCTTTTCTCCGCTGTCGTTCAGCTTTGAAGAGAACTGGTTGCTCGATCCACCGAGCCAAAATTTTCCCACAGTCCACTTCCGCCACCTGGATTCGGCAAACGTTGCTTTCCTTGATGGGCATGTTGAGAGTTTTTCGTACGCCACCCATGTCGATGTTCCCGGCGACAACTATCTGTCTGACGAACAGGTGAAGCTGATGGAGAAGAACCGCGTGGGCTTTATTTCAGCGGGAAACCTGCAGGATCCACTGAAACGCGACGAATTGTACGATCTGGAGTGACGACCGCTGGAATCAATGGATGCGTCTTCCTGTGATCCGGTCAGTGCGATAAAACACGGGACAGGTCGAGCGAACGATGGAGCGTTCAGAGTTCTGCTGCGACTCGGTGGATACCGTTTTTGCACGCATCAGACTCATGCTTCCCACGATCCCAGTAACGAATCCGGCGTCCAACGGATCGGATGCCTCGCAGTCACCGGCTGAACAGGAATCGCGCCAGGCGACGATGGCAAAGTGGGCTGCGTTTGCCGTGTTGGCGTGGATGTTCCTGCCGATCCTCACCGGGCGAATCTACGTCTGCGACGATCTGCAGAATTATCATCTTCCCATTCGTCAGTTTTATGCCAATTGCCTGGCCAAAGGGGACTCCTTCGACTGGATGCCCAGTCTCTTCAGCGGTTTTTTTCTGACGGGATCAGGCCAGGGCGGCACGTATCATCCACTGCATTACCTGCTGTACCGATGTCTGCCGCTGGGAACGGCATTCAATCTCGAAATCCTGCTGAGCTATCCCTTCATGCTGTTCGGGATGCAGTTGTTTCTGCGACGGCATCTGATTCGACAAGATGCCGCCTGGCTGGGTGCAATCGTATTTACGTTCAGCGGGTTCTGCACACTTCATTTCCTGCACCCGAACGCAATCGCCGTGGTCGCGCACATCCCGTGGCTGCTGCTCGCTCAGGATGTATTGCTGAGGCCACAGGCTGGCCCGCAGCGCTGGAGGATTCCGGCCGAAGTGAGTATCGCACTGCTGACAGGATCGCAGTTGCTGCTCGGCTATCCGCAGTACTTCTGGTTCTCACTGCTCGCCGAAATATCGCTCTGCTTCGGTCTCGCAGATCACAACTGGACGGGCATCAGAAAACTGCTGCTGATCAGTTTCCTGAAATGCTTCGGACTCGCGCTGGGTGCCGTGCAGTTGCTGCCGTCCATGGCCGCCCTGGCAGAATCAGATCGCGCCACGTTGCCGCCTGAGTTTTTTTTTCAGCACCCGTTATCGCTGGCCGATATGCTGCAATGGATCGGCCCGTTCCTCACGAAGAGCCGTGTCTTTGGTGCGAACACGCATGAACTGGGTGTATACTGCGGAGCGATTCCAGTGCTGCTGGCACTGTCGCTGCTGGCACGGCGACGCCTGCACCCGGAGCGACATCCCGAGTCCGGAACACCATTGCTGATCCCGATGCTTGGTCTGGGACTCATTGCACTCTGGCTGTCCTTCGGTCGCGCTGGTGGCCTCTATGTCGTCCAGACCTGGTTGCCATTGATCGGAAAATTCCGCTATCCGTCACGCATCGTCGTGTTGCTGCATCTGGTTCTGGCCGTCCTGTCAGCAATGGGGTTCGCACGATTAATGACAAAATCGACATCGCGTGAAGTTCGATTGCCGCGACTAATCGGTGTCGTGCCGTGGATGAGCGCCGCTGCCGCCGCCGGAGTCTGGTTACTGGGCAGTCCTGACAACGCGGCGCCATGGACGCTGATGATCATCGGGCCCGTGTTATTCTTTCTTGCCGCACAAATGGTAAAGGATCTCGCACGCGGACGAATCAGTGCCGGATTCATGCTGTTCGTCGCCGGTGATCTGGCCGCTTATGGATTCACGTACGAAGCATTGCAGAACACCAAGAACTGGA
>JAYTAK010001231.1:0-13675 GCA_043737515.1 Candidatus Kuenenia sp.
GAGTCGCGGAGCGACGTCGCCTACGTAGCTCAGTCGCTCCGCCGACTGAGATTCCCTGGATGCAGTACGGTGAGGCCGGGAATCGGCGATTAGAGTTCCGACAAAGTGGCGCTGATTTCGGCATGGGCGTGACAAGGAATGCGAGTCGCGGAGCGACGTCGCCCACGGAGCTCAGTCGCTCTGCCGACTGAGATTCCCTGGATGCAGTACGGTGAGGCCGGTAATCGGCGATTAGAGTTCCGACACCGTGGCGCTGATTTCGGCATGGGCGGGGGAACGAATGCGAGTCGCGGAGCGACGTCGCCTACATGCGCATCACTCCACCACCATCACACCATTCATCACCATCCAGTGCCCGGGAAACGTACAAAGAAACGGATAGCGACCGGGCTGTGCGGGAGCCTGGAAATAGATCGTTTGTTTTTCTCCAGGCGGTACAATGTCCGTGTGAGCGATAACCCTGTCTGATTCGGGGATGTACTGGCGTGCATAGGCCTCCGGATTGGCGATCAGTTGATTACCGAGTTCTCCCACGATCTGCAGCGCGCCGGGTTGTACGAGAACCCAGTTGTGCGGGACGACGTCGGGGTTGGAAAGCGTGAAAGCCAGCGGCTCACCGGCTTTGACGGCGAATTCTTTTGTGGCGTACGACAGATTTTTTGCCGTCTCGATTTCAATCCCACGCGCCCCCTTGATCTTCTGTCGCCATGGATTGGGGATCTGCACAGCGTTCAGAGCCAGGTCGGTCAGCAGCGGATGGGCGGCGATAATTTTCTCACGCGGTTCGTAGCCCGGGAATTCCTCGAAAGGTCGGTCAAGTTTGTGAACGGTGACGAACATGTCGTGGCCAATCCCCGCAGGCGAACATGTGAATGAGTCATCATTGTTGACATGCAGTCGCAAATGCAGTTGATTGACGGGTTGCAGTTCAGGGATTTCAAGAAAAACAGAACGCCCGTCTGCAAGCACATGTGCCGACAGAATTGCCAGTGGATCATGGCCAGGAATTCCGGGATGCGTCGTTGAATACTCGTTTGAACCGTACGCACCGCTGTAACGATAGTTCCAGCACTGCGCGAACTGACGATGTGCGTCGGCGGCAATGGCCTTGTCAATTGGCTCCGCAAAGGTCACACGAATGCCGTTTTCGAACGCATGAAATCCGATCGGAATCTGAACCGGATCGCCCGTGTAACGCACGCGCTGAAAGCAACCGTCGTCGGGCGTATAGGAGCCCCAGCCGGACATGCCTGAGACATACAACTGCCCATCCTTCGGATTGAAGCGTCCTCGATGCGCACCGGACAGAAAGTCGCCCGACATCGGCACCACAGCCCCCTGAAGCTGTCCACCAACTTCGTCTCGCAACACGACAAACCACGATCCCGCGCCGAATGAGAAATGGAGCAATTGGCCCTTTAACGGGCCGAACGCATCACTCTCGACATAAGCCTGTCCGCCGGCCGAATTGTCGAGCCCTCGCGGCAGATAGACCAACGGCAACTCCGGCGGCTTGCCGTTTTTCGGACCACGGTAACCGAAATGCGGTGGATCCGCCGGTGATTGCGTCGTTGCGTTTCGAACTGCGTTCACCATTGAGGCGGGTGTCCATTCGCCTTCGGAAACAGGCAGCGTCACGGTTCCGTCAGGCAGAATGCCCAGTCCATCGGGATTGCGAAATCCGGTGGCAATGACATCGGCCGTTTGACCATCAGCGGAAATACGAACCAATCCCTGATTGCCCGAAGCCATATAAAAGTTGCCGTCCGAATCTCGCTGCAATCCGCAGATATAGTCGTGACCGGCGGGGGACGTCACGAAGGCGTTGCTGAAGCATTCGTAGAAGTCGGCTTCACCGTCGCCGTTCAGATCGGTAAGTCGAGTCAACTGGTCTCGACATTGCACGTAGATCTTTCCGTCGGCAACCACCAGTCCCAATGCATGATGCAGCCCTGATGCAAATCGCCGCCACTGAGCCACGCCCGCCTGCTCCGTACCAGAATCCAGCCCGGTGACGTGCCACACGTCGCCCTGCATCGTGCAGACCAGCGCGCTGCCGTCGGGGAGGAAATCATGATCACCGCAGAACATCGGAACTTTCCACGGATTGTCGTACGGCAATTCAATCGTATCGACGGCATACGGACGACCGTTGCCAGGAATGATCTTTGTCTCCAGAACTTGCGGCCACTGAGCTGGTCCGCCTGAAGTCATGTTTCGCAGCGGATGCTGATCGGTCGGAGCCACATCATGCACGAACTGACCATCTTTCACCCATGGCGAATCAAGATACTCGACATCCCCGATTCGATAGGCAAAGACGACTCGATTGCCGTGACGATAGAAGCCATGATACTTGAAATCTTTGTCAGGTGGATGCTGTTTTGGAACTGGCACCAACTGTCCCTTCAACTGGAGGGTGCTCACGAATCCATGGCGAACGGAATCAAAACCCACAAAACCGCCCGACCACACGGCGTCATACGTCAGTGTGTCCGGATTGAAGCAGGCTGACAACTCACCATGATCTCCAAGCTGCAGGCAAACGCCGCGAGCCATAGTGGCCCCGCCGGCTTGAAACACGCCCGACTGCACGGAACCAAGCTGTGTCTCGTTCCATCGACCATCGGCCCAGACAGCTTCGTTTTGGTTACCCCAGTGCCCCTGCTTGCCGCCGTCCAGCCCCGGAAACTGAGCGAGCAGCATTGGCACATGATGCTGCTGTCGAAAGTAGTCCGCCTGCTTGGTATAGAAGTCATACAAGCGATCGCGCGTGACGGGCAACGAAGCGTTCGCCCAGTGACTCGGTTGCAGCGGCTCCTTCGTGAATGGAAACTCCGCCGGGCCGTGCATCTGACTGTGAGCAATGGCGTCCTGAAGTTCCTGGGACAAAGGTTGATTGTCCCGCCCGAGATCGCTCAGGAATCGGATCAAATCCAGTTGTTGCTGCCGCGACATTGCCGCCGTGAGTCCGGCGGGCATCACAGTACTGCCCGCGATCTCTTCTTCGATGTCGGCTCGTGCGATTTCTGTCAGCTTGCTCGTGGCCGGATCTCGCAGGGTGACCTGATTGTCATCTGAGCTGTGCTTGTAGCCCGTGATCACCTTGCCGCCGACCGTCAGAATCTGGAACGTGATGAATTCGGGTTTAACGTCTCGCTTAGGCCACAGCACGGATTCCACAATGTGCCCCTGTTGGCGATCTTTCGCAACCGCCGACAAATCAGGACCGACAGTGCCGCCGTGAGGACCAATCTTGTGACACGAAATACAGGCCACTTTGACATCGGAAAACACAGCAGCCCCGCGGATCGCATTTCCGTGTTCGCCTGATTCAGCCACAAGTCGACTGACAAGGTCGGCATCGTACGGGATCTCCGGCAAGAGTCGACTTTGCGAATTCGGCAGCGCGGCATCACCGTTCGTGCCCGCAGCGTCTTTGCCATCATAGGTCCACAACCCGACCACGGAATCATCGCGCGTCGCAACGATGACAGGTTCATCAGGGATGTCTCTTGCGCCTCTGGAAATGCGGACCCAGTCGATCTGTCCGGCACATCCGAATCCCCCTTCGACGAGACTGCCGACCGCCAATCCTCCAGGGACGGGATCCCCTCCGTCGCGATCCGTGATGGCCTGATCGGCGACCTGCTTGCCGTCCACATATAACCCCACGCGATTCGGTTCGTAGACCATCGACAGTGTGTGCGCCTTTCCGTCGCAGATCACGGCTTCACTGTGAACATGATCGGGCTGCTTTCCTGGAAGATAGGCCGTGAGCACTCCGCTGCCAGCCATAGAAAACAGTTCCCAGTGATCAGCCGATTGTTTCGTATCACTCGCCGCCAGAATGTTGTACTGATCGCGGCGCTGAATTGTGGCTCGAACTTCCACAGTGATCGGCGGTTGACGGTACGTATCGGCCCCCGGATAGACGCGGCCTGAAACATCTGCCGCTTTCGGATCGACGGCAGCAACCGGCTTCGGGCCGCCACTGCCGGGCTGTTCGATTTCTTTGCGAACCCATTCCAGCCCGTCGCGGTTTTCCAGCAGCGATTCGCGCGCATCCAGTTGTTCGCGATGATCGAGAATTCCGATCGGCCCGTCGTAGCCGCTTTCGACAACCGTCCGAATCATGTCAAGTTCATGAGCCCCTTTGCCGATGCCCAGAATCTTCGGCTGTTCCAGTTCGTTCATGCCGTTCAGGTTCAGACAGTGCAGATACGGCTTCATCAGCGCGAATGATTCGGCCCAGTCCGTGATATGTCCATGACCGTGATGAAAGTTGTATACGATGCCGACATGGTCCTGACCAAGTTCATGCAGCCGCTTGCAGACCGCAACCAGATTCTGCGGTTCACCGCTCCAGCCACCATGGTTGTACAGCCCGAGCTTGCAGCCCATGGCCTTCGTACGTTTCGCCAGTGGCAACATCTGCTGAGCCGCCGCTTCAACTTTCGCTTCCTCGGTCTCCCCGGCAGGTTGACTCATCATCTGCCAGATTTGCGGATGCAGGTCGTACTTCTCAAACAGTTTGAAGGCATCTTCGTGAGTACTCCAGAAGGCGAAGTACTCGATGCCGTGTTTTTTGTACTCCAGAATCTCCTGCTCAAACGTCGGTACGTGTTCTTCGCGCCAGTCGTAGGCACACCGCGTGATGCCCAGCTCTTTGAGCATCGTTGCCCTCTCAGCCGGCCCGCGTTTCGCGGCGTCAAAAGGCACAATGCACCACGCCACCAGATTTTCCCGACGCAAAACGTCTGCCTTGTCGCTGGCCGACGATGCCGGGCACGAAGAGAGTGACGCAATCAGAAATGCGGTGATGGCGAGCAAAGTGTTTTTATTCATAGGATTCAGAGCGTTGGAGGGGCGGATTCTGGTTGGATTAGTAAACGGTGGGATTGAGTTCAGTGGCGAAAAATGCTGTTACCATAAGCGACCGTTGTAGTCAAAACCTCGTTGCAAACAGAAAATCTCAGTCGGCGGAGCGACTGAGCTACGTAGGCGACGTCGCTCCGCGACTCGCATTCACCGGACACACATGACAAACGATACCTCTTCGCGGAAACCATCAGTCATCGTTGTAGTCAAAACCTCGTTGCAAACAGAAAATCTCAGTCGGCGGAGCGACTGAGCTACGTAGGCGACTTCACGCCACGAACTGTATTCTGTATTCTTCCTTTTCTGTTTGCTATCGAAAGTCATAATTCCAACGCGAACTTTTTGACACCCTGCTGAGAATCCCCGTTTACGAAGTCTCTCCCCATGCGAACCGCCACGGACACAACATTCATTCATAACGGGCAGGTTATTGATGGAACCGGAGCCCCGGCGATCCCCGACGCCTGTGTGCTGATCGAATCAGGCGTCATTCGTTTTGTCGGGCCACTGCGGGAAGCGCCGCCGGTTCCTGAATCGACAGTGCGGCTGGATGCAAACGGCGGGACGATCATGCCGGGGCTGGTGGAGGCCCATTTTCATGCAACCTACTTTAATGTTGCCGCACTGGAAGATCTGGATATCAAGTACCCGGTGGAATATGTCACGCTGCTTGCCGCCTGCAACGCACGGCTGGTGCTGGAATGCGGGTATACGTCAGCTCGCAGTGGAGGCAGTCTGTTCAACATTGATGTGTGGCTGAAGAAAGCAATCGAAAATGACCTGGTGATCGGACCTCGCCTGGCAACAAGCGGTCGTGAGATCTGCGGTGCCGGCGGGCTGATGGACTGGAATCCGGAATTCCGCAAGATCGGCATGGAAGGACTGATTCTGCTGGTCAACGGCGCCGACGAAGCCCGCAAGGCCGTGCGTAAACTGGTCAAGGACGGGGTTGAATGGGTGAAGACGTATCCCACCGGCGACGCAGCTGCCGCCGATCATAACGACCATCACACACTGTGCATGACGTTTGAAGAAATGCACGCCGTCGTCCAGACCGCCCACAATCATGGAATGAAGGTGACGGGGCATTGCCGCGCTACAGCGGGTATCAAAAATGCATTGCTGGCAGGTTACGATGCGATCGAACACGGGACGTTTATGGATGACGAAACGCTCGAACTGCTGCTGAAGCGAAATGTGCCAGTCGTCCCGGCGTTGTATTTTGAACTGATGAGTGTCCAACGCGGGCCTGAGTTCGGCATGTCGCAGGCTGTCATCGATGGACATCAGGAAACGTTGGAAGGCGGTGCCGAAAGTGCGCGACGCATTCTGGCCGCCGGCGGACGGCTGGGTATGGGCGGCGACTACGGTTTCGCCTGGAATCCGCACGGCGACTATGCCAAAGAGCTGTCGTTCTTCGTGAACTATGTCGGCCTGAAACCACTCGACGTCATCAAGTGTGCGACTCAAACCGGCGCAGAGATTCTGGGTCGCGATCATGAACTGGGAACACTCGCCGTCGGAAAACTCGGCGACGTCCTGGTCGTTGACGGCGATGTCCTGGCCGATATCTCGATTCTGCAGGACCGCAAGCGACTCATCGCCGTCCTGCAATCCGGCATCATCAAAAGCCGCTGCGGCGTCAGTTGCCTGAGCGGTGACGCGGTGGTGAGTTAGTCAGACCATGCCGGTGCGGCTCACGGCAATCGTGCTATACCGCGCGCGGTTGAAGATGGCACATTCGTTTAACCGCGTGGGCAACTCCCCGCGCGTGGCAATCCACCCTGCGAAACGCGGCCCGCTGGGCACGCGGTTAAACGAGCCAATGCCAACCGCGTGCGGTAGAGCAACGAAAAGTCCCAGCGCGGGCTTCGCCCGCAACCCATCGTCGAAATCGGGACACAAGCACGGTGTTGTCATTCACGCAGGAAGACATGTGGCAGAAAGATTCATGGCAGAAAAATGAATCGCAGAAAGACCTCAATTCGTGTTCTGTATTTTTCTGCCCCCTCATTTTTTTGCCAGACCTGACTTCAGCAATCAGACGCCTGAGAATCTGCGCGAGAAAACAAGTATTCAACTGTTAGTAGTACAAAAGACCCAGCGCGTCCCTTTAGGCCGCAACCAAATCCCTTTGTGCCACATGTTATACCTGTCCGCCCATCTCTTCGCTGTCTTTGCTGACACGTCTGCGTTCAATCATCCGGACTTTGGCAGAACGATGGGGGCAGAACGATAGGAAGCGTTTGTGTTTGCGGTTTATTGTCCTGCCCCCATCGTTCTGCCATTTCACGGGACAGTGATTCTGCGACCAGGAATTCCGGAAGGCAATTCCGGAAGGCAATTCCGCTCCGGTCATTCCATCTTCCTGTCCTCTATTTCGTGTGGCACCCGCCTCAATCTCGTCCAGCAGTCACCTGGAAAAAATTGCCGGACAACAAGAAATCAATCGTTAGTAGTACAGAAACGACATCCTGTCGTTACATCACATCCGCCACCTGAATCCCGAGCAGCGCCAAGCCGGTGCGTAGCGCACGAGCCATGAGGTCGCACAGGATCAGGCGGCTGTGACGCAGTTCTTTTGATGCCGCATCCTGAACAGAACAGCGATCGTAGAATTTGCTGAAAGCGTCGGCCGTTTCAAACAGCCAACCTGTGAGCACATGCGGGCGGTAGTCCTGCTGCACTCCGTCAATTGCCGTTCCTAACATCAGCAATTGCAGAGCGAGCCTGCGTTCTTCAGGGGTAGTCAGCAGGATCGCTGAACCGCCTGATGCCAATGTACTCCGATCAATATCCAGCTTGCGGAAGATGCCACAGATGCGGGCGTATGCGTACTGCATATAGGTCGCCGTATCGCCGGTTGTCGCCAGCATCTTGTCCCAGTCAAAGATGTAATCGCTGTCACGGTTGTGATGCAGGTCGGCATACTTGATGCCTCCGATGCCGACGATTTCAGCGACGGTGGCACGTTCGTCGGATGACAGCATCGGCGTTTCGCGTCGGTCGTCATTCTCATCGACGATCCTGCGGGCTCTCGTGATCGCTTCGTCGATCAGACTTTCAAGGCCGACCGTGTCACCCGATCGAGTCTTATACGGCTTGCCGTCTTTCCCCATGACCGTACCGAACGCCACATGCTGAAACCGCGCGTCGGTCATGCCCCAAAGAGTGGCCGTCGCGAACAACTGCTGAAAATGTTCTGACTGGCGTTTATCAACCACGTACAGCATTTCGTCGGCTTTGAGCGTGTCACGGCGATACTGGATAGTTGCCAAGTCCGTCGTCGCATAGGTGAATGCGCCGTCAGTTTTCTGGACCATAAACGGAGCGGCGTTGCCTTCGATAAAGACGCAGGTTGCACCTTCACTCTCACGGGCCAGGGACTTTGCTTTCAGACTCGCCACGACATCGGCCAGCATCGGATTGTAATAGCTTTCACCCAGTGCCAGATCAAACTCGATGCCCAGCCGCTGATAGATTCTGTTCAGTGCCGCAAGACACTCGGGCAGAAACTCGTTCCACAGCCGATTGTTCTCTGCATCGCCCGCGTGCAGTTTGACGGTTTCATCGCGTGCCAGACGAGCGATCCCCGGATGCGACTGCGACAATTTCAGCAGGACAGGATTCGATTCAACGGACGAAATCGTCTCGCGGGCCGTCTTGACCGCTTCGTCCGCAGCAGCCAGTTGCTTGCGAACCGTGCCCAGTTGCTTCTTCGCTTTCTCGTCGCTGCCGGCGGCAGCTTCCTGAGCGATCAACTGCGTTTTCAGCGCCGCAGCCGCCTGTTCCAGCGTCGGAAGTTTCGGAACCGTATTCTGATAGTCCGAAAGTGTATTGACGAGTTTGTAAAGTCGCGCGAGTTCAGCGACGGGGTTTTCAGCAAATGCGGCATCGTCCCGCAGGTGGCGGTAACCGTAAATGATCATTCCAAACTGCGTGCCCCAGTCGCCGATGTGATTGTCGCCGATGACATGGTGTCCCGCAAACCGCAGTGTCTTGCAGATCGCATCGCCAATCACCGTACTGCGCAGGTGCCCGACGTGCATGGGTTTCGCGACGTTCGGCCCGGAAAAATCCACGACGACGTTTCGCGATGCGGGTGCTGGCAGAACACCCAGTCGATCGTCACCGGCAATTTCGGAAATACGCCCGGCGATGAATTCATCCCGCAGGCGAAGATTGATGAATCCGGGGCCAGCGATTTCAGCAGGTTCGCAGAGATCTGAAATTTGCAGGCGATCGACGGCCATCTGCGCAATCTCACGCGGTGGCTTTCCAAGCTGCTTTGAAAGCGGCATCGCAAAGTTCGCCTGGAAGTCACCAAACTTTGCATCCTGAGCCGGTCGGATCATTTCCAGGACGGGCGACAGATCGGTCACCATGTCGGCGAGTGCGGCGGCAAATCGGTCGCGGACAGTGTTGAGCAGATTCATTTCAGTGGTCAGTGGTCAGTGGTCAGTGGTCAGTGGTAAATTTCGGATTTCGGATTTCGGATTTCGAGTTTTACCATCCGATGGACATGTTGGCTTCGATGATTTTCTGAGCGTCGGTCAGATCGACACCGGTGTCCAGCATGTACAGACGGATCGCGTGCAGTTTGTCGCCCGACGCACGTGCGAGGCAGTCGCGGGCGACGTCGCAGGGGCGGACTTTGCCTTCCAGACCAAGCAGTCGTTTGGAGATCACCCAGATATCTCGCGGGCGTTTGGTGATCCGCAGGACACGTTCTTCCGGGTAGTATTTCTGAGCCATATGTTCAGCCTGTTCAAGGCTGCTCGCCCAGCCGATCATAATATGGGCTTCGGTTTCAATTTCAAAAAGCGGCATCGTGCAGCCCCAGGAACGCGGTGGAAAAGGTCGCCAACACAGGCAGAATAACAAGCTCCGGCGAATTTTCGAAGGGTGCTTCGTTTTTGGAAACGTTTGCCCAGTTTGTGAATCTGTGCCCCATGTAGGGTGTGTGAAGCGAAGCGCAACACACCCTACTCCAGGTCACTTTGCTGGCCGACTCCATGCGAACGAATCATTGGCCAACGACTGGTACACCACTTTCAACAACTTCGTGAGTTCCGCCTCGTTCTCAAGTCCACGACCAGCGAGATTCAGCGTTTCGCCGGGATCATCGGTAACATTGTAGATCTCAAAATCGGTCAGTTCTGCGGTACGAGCTTCTACCAGCCGTGGCGGAGTCAGGTTTTCGTAACGCGGAAATCGACCGGAATTCAATCTCGCCAGGACTTTCCACGGACCATGTCGCATGGCGACTCGAGCGTCGTTGATAGCGTTGTAATACACCCAGACCAGCGGTTTCGTGCGTTCGGGTGCCTCGCCGGATTTCAGCAATGGCACGAGACTGATGCCATCCAGCGGCCGATCCGGTGGCAGTTTCGCATTTGCAAGTTCACAGACGGTGGGCAACAGGTCGAGAGACGATGCGGCGTGCTGCTCGGTGCGCGGTTCCTGAATTCCAGCGGGCCAGTTCATGATCCCCGCGACATGGAAACCGCCATCGTGCGTGTGCAGCTTCACGCCCCGCAGGATGCCAGTGCGCCCCCATGATCGATCGCCGCCCTTGTAGCGACGCAGAGTCTCCGGGCCGTTATCGGATGAGAACACGATCAACGTGTTGGCTCGCACTTTCAGCTTCGACAGTTGTTCCAGCAGTCGCCCGACCGCGAGATCGATGTTGTGAACATTGGCAAAGTACTGAGCCTGTCCGTTTTCCACCGCCTTGTAGTGTTCGACAAGTGCAGGCGGCGACGCGACTGGTTCGTGTGGTTCATGGAACGCCAGATACATAAAGAATGGCTGATCGGGATGATCGGTCGTCTGCTGACTCAGCCAGGTGACCGCTTCATTCACCACAACCTGACAACTGAAGTCGTGTGTTTCACCGACTGGTTCACCGTTGCGGACAAAGTTACGAGGATTCTGATGCGAAGGAGCGGCGTTGTTCTGAGTTGCCATCCAGTGATCAAAACCGGCAACGCCGGGCTGTGGCTGAGCCGCACTATTGAACGCACTGTTGCAATGCCATTTCCCAGCCATGCAGGTTGCGTAGCCTGCGGCTTGCAGCAGTTGCGGCAGCGTGACTTCCTGCCGCTGCATGTGGACAAGATCCCGCGCGTCCGGCTTCGCGTCGCTGGCAGCCTTTGCTTCCGGAATCCAGTCGTAGATGCCAGCCCGGTTTGGGGATCGACCAGTCAACAGGCCAACTCGTGAAGGAGAACACACGGGTGCTGCGGAATAGAAACTGGTGAATCGAATCCCTTCAGCCGCCAGGCGATCCAGGTTCGGTGTCTGAATATGCGGATGTCCGTAGCAATGCAGGTCACCGAAACCCAGATCATCGCACAGGATTACGGCGACGTTAGGACGCGATTCAGCCGCTTCGACGCTTCGAACCGACAGGACAGCCAGTAGCCCGGCGCTGAGGTAACAAAAACGGTTGAGCACATGATTCAGCATAACTTAGACCTTGTCAAAACGTCAGGGCACTTTGATGACCTGCCAGACTTTTCCTTGCCAGACCGGGGCCGTTTCGAACGGACCAAGAATTCGCGTCAGGACGAAATCGCATCCGGTCTCGGCCCGCAACTCTTCCAGGTCTGCGCGATTATAGACGCCATCTGTGGAACTTTTCAGCGTCCAATGGTTCAGCCACCACAAGCGTCGCTGCCATTCCAGAATCCCGGCGGCATCCTGCGGGCAATCCTTGTAGCACACATATTCTGCTCGTTCCGCCATCCACTTGAAGGCGAACGATTCGCGCGGCGTCAGGAATAGTGTACCCGGCGGCGTTTCTTTCTGAATCCAGATGCATGCCGCCTGCCATTCGGCGAATTGATCGGCCGTGTAGCCAAGCGGAACAAATCCCCGCTTCAGAGTCGCCGGAACAAACGGCAGTCCGCAGAAAACAAACACGATGACCGCTGCCAATTCCTTCCGTCGATCAGCCATGAGTTGCTGCAATGACAGGCCGACCAGCAATCCGCTGAAAATCGGCAACAATGCGTCAAACGTCCGAAATGGATAGAACTTCAAGAGGGCCGCACGCCATTCCCAACCCTCCATGTCCCTCGCCTCGACGACGTGCCATCCGATGATTACGCCGGCCAATGCGATGGCGACTGATGCCAGAAAAAACTTCATCAGGAGATTTATTTCCACGGTCAATTCTGGAAGAGCGTCGCGGCAGCTGTCTGGCGCCGACGTCTGCAAATTCAACCGCAGCTGTTGCTGCACAATGATGAAAAGCATGATCGAAAGCGACAACAATCCGCCCGCATAAAGCCATTGTGTGGTCATCAATTCGGTCGGGTCCAGATGATGCTTCAGTCGCCAAAAGACCTGAATGAACGACGCTTTTTCACGATACCAACTGCCAAGCGAATCATCAAGCACCATGCGCAACACGGGAATCAGACCGGGAAGCGCAACCAAAATCGTGGCAAATGAAAACGCAACGATCCCCCTGATCGATTTCATATATCTCGTCGATCCAATCGCACGCCGCCGCGTCATCAGATCCATCAGCCAGGCTATGCAGATGCAGACCGCGATCCAGCCCCCGACGACCGGGTGCAGCATCGCGCCTGCGCCGCAGCAGATTCCGGCGACCGCCATCCAGCCGGGGCAGGTTCTCACCGTCCCGCGAATCCAGAATCCAACGGCGCATAGGCCGAGACCCCATGCAGCAACTTTCGATTCGAAGCCGTCGAGCAGCCATTCGCCGGAAAAACTTCCGAGCTGACTCAGGCAGGCAAACGCACCGGCGGCGAGGAGTCGTATTGACGGCGACAGTCCGATCGCACGCCCCAGCACCGTCCAGCCGATCGCCAGCAGCAATGCGGAAATCCCGCGTCCAATCAATGCCGCCGTCGTGAACGAAACAACCTGGGTCAACGGCCCGACCAGCCAGAAGAAGCAATAATGCGCGTTGGCTGACGTCAGAAAAAAATCGCGATCACACCAGGATGGGTCCGAAAACGCTCGAGCCTTGCACAGATAATGCGGCTCATTGACCCCCGGGATCGGACTACTCAGCAGCGAAACGCCCAGAAACATTCCGGCAATCGCCAAGATCGACAACAGGCAGAAGCCCGGAGACTTCTGCCGCTGTCTGTCTGATTCTGATACCGTTATCGGGACACGGCTCACTTCGTCTTCTTTGCTGCCTTTTTCGCGGCTTTCTTCACAACCTTCTTTGCTGAAGCAGCCGCTGCAGGCTTTTCAGTTCCCTTCGCGGCTTTATTGTCAGTAGTCGATTTTTTTTTATCCCCGAAAGCCCGATCCCAGTTTTTCCAGAATTCGGGTGTCGTTCCGGTCCGAACAATCGGTCCGCTCATTGATTCAGCCTCTTTGCTCAACAGAAATTCAAAACACTTTCAGACGGACGAGCGTCCGCGATCATTCGCGTGCCACCGTCGCACAACTCAGAAGTCTGACCCTGCCGCAGCACTCCGTCAAGGAACTTTCGGATTGACGTCGTGCTGGCAGTGTTGCTGCCGCAGTTTTCGGTTTTCAGTTTTCGGTTTTCAGTGTTCGGATAATCTTGGCGCGGGTCGCCCGCAACCCAACGCAGCCACGCCCGCCAGAGCGTGAGCGTTCGTCGTTGTCAGACATTGATGCCATTCTCACGCCCTCTCGTCGGCGAAGGCCAGAACTGGAAACCTGAACGCATGCGTGCTGTACACTTAGAGTCTGTCCGGGAATATCAGGCTGAGATTTGCTGAGTATTTTCAAGTTCAGTGGTTGCCGTTCGGTATCTGAAGTCGGGGTCTTCAGAGGG
>JAYTAK010001232.1:0-2606 GCA_043737515.1 Candidatus Kuenenia sp.
ATCGCAGGATGAAAACATTCTTTGCTCCATTTTTCTGTCACCAATTTTTCTGTCTTCTGTGTTTCGGAGTCTCGGGTTTAATCAATGGGTTGCTGGCAAAGCCCGCGCTGGGTCTTTTGTGCCTTTTCGTGGCTAGAAAACAACACCTCCTGTCGGGCTGTCAGATTCCAGAATACTGAGGTCGCAAGTACGTACAACGGAAGACTAATCATGGAGCCCAGGCGGCATTTTCGCTCTTAATTGCAGTGCAGATTTCCAACAACTAAGCGGGCCATTGTAAATCATAAGGCTTTGACTTCGCGAGTGCGGTCGGCAATGTCTGAGGCGGCGGGCCACGACATTCGCAAACTGATCGCAATGATCAATCAGCGGCGCCCCGAGGTTGTCGCTCGCATCATCGATCCCGGAACGAAAGTAGAACAATGCGATACATGCGGAGCCGCTGGCAGCGCGGTTTCACCTGGCAAGGCTTCCTCGGCGAACCGGCGATCGCAGTCGTTGAACTTAACCGCCTCGCGGGATGCGTCGTTGTTCAGACTGTCGAGCGTGAATGTCTGATGAAGGCTTGTTGGCCCGGCTTTTTTGAATCGCTGTTTTCCTGTCGGATGAGCGTGACGTGCATTTGATCGTCAGTGTTGGATGACTTGATCAGCAGGCATGCGGTCGGCGACTGTCGCGAAGGGTTTGTGCTGCGCCTGGTGGGCAGCCCTGTGAAGGTGAGTTGAGGCTGGAAAATACTGGTATTTCAGGTTTTGCGGTTGTTCGAGAGGATACGGACATTGTCTAAATGATGACCAGATCAAAATCAGCAGAAGGTGACAAGGATGTTACTGAGCGGTCTGTTTAAGAAGTTTGTAGAAGCCAGTCCCGTGACGGTCATGATGCGAGGAATCATCGAGAAGTGGCAGAAGTCATCAGCCAGCATGTCGCTGACTTGCCGGCGAACGTCCCGCCAGCAGATCTGACGAACCAGAATCATTGAGGAATCGGTTGCATGTGTGTTCAGAAAGCATTGACGAGAATCCTTCGGACGACGCTGTCGATCGCAGTTGCGTTATGCTGGATTTCTTCCAGTTCAATGGCCCAGTCGGATTTGCCGGATGGCAATGGCAGCATACGCGGACGATTCGGAGAATCTGACATCGTCATCACCACGACCTCCCGTCTCGCTGGTGCGATTCATTCGCTCACATGGAACGGCAAAGAATTCATCGACAGCACCGATCATGGACGGCAGTTGCAGTCGGCATCCAACTTTGATGCCGACTCTGCGTTCACTGGTGAGACCTTTAATCCGACCGAAGCAGGTTCGCTGCACGACGGCGCGGGCGACCGTTCCACCAGTCGCCTGTTGCACTACCTGGCGAAAGACAACCAGTTGCAGACAACCAGCCGGATGGCATTCTGGCTGCGTCCCGGTGAACTGTCTGCCGGTCAACCGGCCAAGAACACGACGGAACTTTCAGATCATCTGCTGACCAAACGTGTGACGATTGGCTACCGCGATCTTCCCAACGTGATTTCGTATGACGTGACGTTTGGCGTTCCGATCGGTGAGTCTCATCAGTACGCTCAGTTTGAAGTTCTGACCAGCTACATGCCGGCAGAATTCCGGCGGTTTGTGGTGTTCGATCCGGCGTCTGGCCAGTTTGAACCTTTGTCCAATGGCCCCGGAGAACAAAAACATCCGGTCGCCTTATCGACTGACGATGGTAGTTTTGCGATGGGAATCTATGCCCCTGCTCAACCGTCGGAAGGATTCGAAAATGTCGGTTACGGTCGCTGGAATTTCAGCCCGCAGCACGTTGTCAAATGGAACTGCGTCTTCCGAATTCGGGACGCGGATGGCATCGCTGCCGCCGATTACTCCTATCGCATGTTCGTGTCCGTCGGCACACTGGAAGATGTGCGTCTGGCCATGATTCGTCTGCACTCAGCGAATGCTGGCCAGCTTCCCGAGTGAGCACACCCTTGGGAGTTGAAAAGTGGAGATTGCCCAAGTCATTCGGTTCCCGTGGGAATTGTTGCGCCTGGTCGGCAGAGTGAGACAGCGGTTGGACGGGACAAACACCGTTTTCAGCGTCCCTCGCAACAGAACGCTGCCCAAACACTCTGGGGCCGATTCCCATAAATCGTGCTTTCAAGATCAGCTTTTCAACTGCCCGCACGCACTCTACTGCGTAATTTTCTCAGCGTAGATGGAGAGGCTCTTGTATCGCACAATTGTCTTTCGATTGGCTCCGCCAGTATGAATGAGAGTTCGCAGGAAGCCGTCGGGGACGGGATCGGTACCGATGATCATGGCACCAAGGACTTCGGGTTTCGTTTTGTCCGACTCCTGAAAAATCTGGTAAATGATATCGCCGCGACGTGCCAGCCGCAAAAGTGTTGCTCCGGCGGCTTTTGTCGTCTGAAGCTCCTGGTATGCGAGACTGCCATCCGGTCGGACGCGGCGAATCTGCGTCTCTGCGGCGCGCTGACCATCGCTGTGGATGGAGTATTTGATTTCAATGGCCCGCTTAGTCACTGGGATTGAGGATACGGGCTTCCAATTGATTCAGGAGTAATTTTCTTTTTTTTTGGAACGGGCTTTTTTCATAACGCCA
>JAYTAK010001233.1:0-5970 GCA_043737515.1 Candidatus Kuenenia sp.
ACTGATTCGGGCGTTTGCCGCAGCACTCTTAACCGTCACGCTGGCCTCGACCGCGATTGCACAGCCAGCCACTCGCATCGGTCGGACCGAATCTGATTACCAGGACCTCAACCGCCGATTGAAGCCCGAAGAATTAGGAAGCCTCGACAACAGTCCTCGCACGCCTTTGTTGGGAACGAATTCAAAGCCCATCGATCTCGCCAAAGTCGATAAACGAGCGCTGGCGACTCTGATGAAAGAAGCGCTCGACGAATCCACGCGTCTGTACACATCACTGGAACAGGACTACCGTCGATATCCTCAATTGCGATCCTTGTTGAATGATTTGTATTCACTCCGAAATCTGACCACACGACTCAATCAGGACATGACAGCAGGAATTCCGCTCGACACCATTCTTGTTGACTTCCGCCGCATTGATGCGGACTGGCGCGTGCTTTCACATCGGATTACTCAGTCCACGGGCGTGAGCGCCGCGACATCTGCGTCAGTCGATCGTCTGGACGCACTCGACCGCAAGGTAGGCCAGCAGTTTAAGGTTGAGCCGACTCTCGACTATCGCCAGCTCTACCAGCAATTGTCAGTACTTGAAAATGCACTGTATAACATGAGCGATGAGCTGAGCCGTGACTACAATGGGACACCAAAAACCGCTCAGATCGTTAACGACTGCCGCAAGATGCAGCAACAGATTACGCGCGTGCAGGATATGGTGCTGGCACAGTATCCGTATGATCGTATCGTGCGAGAGTATAACTTCTTCGATCGTCCCTGGGAGCTGACTGCGGAACAGCTTCGGGCTGTAACCAATCCGTATGTCGAGCGAGCTGTCAATCGTGTTGTCCTGGCCGATAACTCGATTCATGAGCTGCTGTGGCTGGAAACCGCGACGAACCAACCGCAGTTGAAGCAGACTGCGGATGCGTTGATTCGCAGTGTGGACGATTTCTACAGCCGCACGCCGCTCAAACTGCTGTTAAGCTTCAAGAATGCTCAGAATACGTTGCAAGTCGCCGATAATTTCTACGGCACAGTACAGAATTTTAAGGACAATCTGGACCGCAATGAATCCGAGGAAACAATCATCGACAGTTACAAATATGTCGAGGAATACGGTGCCGTGTTCATTCGCACATTCGGTACGATGCAGAGTCAACAGGGACTCGCTGTGCTGCATCAGATTGAGGACAATATGGCGTCGCTGCGAAGTTCCCTGAAACTGGGGGGCACGGTGACACAGGTTGACACCCAAAGATTGCAGCCAATCGCCTCATCACTCGAAAGTCTCGCAGATCAGCTCGATTGGGATGTCCGAAACTGGCTCAACACCGAACGCCCGGCGTACCGCAATGAAGCACTCCAGGCCAGTGCCACGTTCATGAAACGCACACAGCGGTTGAGCAAAATGATGAATACCGCACCGACACTGACGGAATTGCAGAAGGAGGCCGACAGCCTGTATGTGGAATGGCAGGCGATCTACAGTTTCCTCAGCCGTTGCAACACGGCCGATCGTGCGTACCTGTCGCAGGCCGCGCGGGAAATTCGCACTGACCTGACAGAACTGAACTCACAGTTGCGTCTGTGATCGACTGTTCGACTTCGACCTCCACGGTGGAAGCGGGCAATGGCGTGGACATAAGGAATTCCAACGGCGAGCGGGGGACGTAAGTCCCCTGATTTGCCTGGGTTCGCGACCAATATCAGGGGATTGACATCCCCCGCTCGCCCGAAGTCAATGTCTAATGAATACTCAGATCCAGATCCCGCCACTGCGCCCCAGGCGACGCATCACCGGCATGTCGGCCGTGCTTCTTCCATTTCTGGCACCGGGAGAAATCGACTGGCAATCATTCGACCAGCATGTTGCGCGCACCTGCGACGCGGGACTTGTGCCCGCCGTGAACATGGACACGGGCTATGTGAATCTCCTTGATGCTGCGACACGTCAGGAGGTTCTGCTGCGAACGCAGGCTGTCACAAACGGCCGCATGTTCGTCGCCGGTGCGTTCGTGAAAGACTCACCCGGCAGCCGCATTGCTCTCGATACGTATGCTTCACGTATCGATGAAATCCAGCAACGCGGAGGCACGCCGGTTATCTTTCAGTCGTTCGGACTGACTCAGCAGGCCGATCCCGAAATTGTCGATTCGTACCGCCAATTGGCGCGCCACTGTGATCGGTTCATTGGTTTTGAACTGGGAAAGATGTTCGCTCCGTTTGGGCAGATCTACAGTGAATCAGTTTATCGCGGTCTGATGAGTCTGCCGCAATGCCTCGGTGCAAAACATTCGTCTTTGCGGCGCGATCTGGAATGGCAACGGCTGGCATGGCGTGATGAGGCGCGCCCGGATTTTCTGGTACTGACTGGCAATGATCTGGCTATTGATATGGTGATGTACGGCAGTGATTATCTCCTGGGATTGAGCAGCTTCGCTCCTGATCTGTTTGCCAGACGCGACGCCGCATGGCTGGCCGGAGACGCAGCCTTTTTCCAGTTCAATGACATCCTGCAGTACCTCGGATTCCTGGCGTTTCGTACCCCGGTGCCCGCCTACAAACATTCCGCCGCCATGTTTCTGCACCAACGCGGTTGGATCCGGAGCGATCTGACGCACCCCGACAGCCCGACACGTCCAGACAGCGACGTCCCGATCCTGGCCGAAATACTGCACCAACTGTCAAGTTGCCCGTAGAAAGGCCCGATGTATCCGTCTGGACAAACAAAAATCTTCAAACGCACACCCGCGATCCCGGTATTCCATTAAAAACCAACCTCGCAGTCGCGTTCGCGCGAACCTCAAACCCTTTTTCAGCATCCACACGCCATACATAAGGGCAGTTTCCTGTCGCTGAGAGCCAGTAACTCGGCGGAATCTGCGCAACGTCAAATCCTGGATGCAATTACGAACGAGAAGACCCACAAAACAGACTTGCATCGCGGAGAAGCGATCGCTACTTTTCGGCCTTCAATCGATCTGAGCGTGTTCGTCATCCGAAACCGTTCTCGTCGGATCTGTTGAGAAACCATTCCCCTGTAGCTCAGTTGGTAGAGCAGGCGACTGTTAATCGCCTTGTCGTAGGTTCGAGTCCTACCGGGGGAGCTTTCCCGTCACTTTTACAAACCTGATGGGAATCGGTTATCAAAACGGCGGTGGCGTCTTCAGTGACGGCATCGCCGTTTTTCTTTTCATGGGCCTCGACGTAGTGACGAATCAACTGAGTCCGCTCGTCATCCGTTGCCGCCTCAAACAGCTCGTCGATAACTGGCCAGCTCGTGATGAATGCTTTTGAATCTGGAGATCGGCATGCAAATCGGTCTCGATTCGGCGTGGAAAGCGGATTCACCTGGAAAACGATTTGACCACGGGGAGTTGCGTGGTCTTCAGGCACTCACGGTACTGCCAGGCAAATCCGCTCAGGCCAAAGTCCAGCGTGGAGATAGCCAGGCTGCAAACAACTTGAGTTCTGACAGTACTCAGCCCTCTGAATAGGAACGCTGTTTTGCCGAAATACCACGCAACTCCCCGTGGTCAATTCGTTTCCCAGGTGGGTCCGTTTTCCGCGCCGAAGTGGGTCCGATTTGCATGCCGATCTCCATCAGCGGTATTCGCTCGCCACCACCTCTGCACGATGGAATTTCATAACCTCAGGCATGCCAGGAATTCATTGCCTGCTTTGCAGTAAAACTGGACGACAATTCTGACGCTCGTCGGTACAGAATCCGGTACACAAGTTGTTGCAAAGCGATATGAAAAGTCCCGGTTTCCTGAGAACTTCGGGCATGTCTGAGCGGAAGCGGGCGTGGACGGCGTGAAACTGGCAGTGAATCTGCTATGAATCGCCAGCATGAAACTGACTGTAAAACTTTTCGCCGCCGCTCGCGAAATCGCAGGCTGTGAATCGGTTGAATTGATCCTTCCGGAGGCGGCCACGGTCGCTCAGGCTCGTGCCGCGTTGCTGCAATCACTGCCCAATCTGGCACTGCGGACTGGAACTTTGCTCTGGGCGGTGAACAATGAATATGCCTCAGTCGATCGCGTGCTGCAGGGCACCGATGTCGTCGCCTGTTTTCCTCCTGTGAGCGGAGGCTGATCGTGATCGAATTAACTCAGCAACCGATCGACTTTGCATCGCTGACCGAAGCCGTCCGAAGTCGTCAGGCCGGAGCGGTCGTGCTGTTTCTCGGGACCGTTCGTGAGTTCACCGGAGAGGCTCGAACTGCATGGCTGGAATACGAAGCGTTTCCTGAAATGGCAACAGCCGCGATGCATCGCCTTGAGGCGGAAGTCCGGCAGCGATTTTCTGTGATCGATGTCGCGATGTCGCACCGTTATGGACGGCTGGGACTCGGAGACATCGCCGTCGCCGTGGCGGTCAGTTCGCCGCACCGAGCCCAGGCGTTCGATGCCGGAAGATGGCTGATTGACACTCTGAAAGACAGCGTACCGATCTGGAAGAAAGAACATTATGCGGACGGTGCGACGGAGTGGCTGCATCCGGAGCCGGTGATTCCCGTAGCTTGGACATTCATGTCCGAGTCCTCGCCAGAGAACGTTCCAGAGGCGTGAATGTTTTCATTTGCAGTAATCTTCGCTGCGACGGAGATTCCCCCTCAATCCGACGGACATGAATGTCCATCCTACAGAAGGAGTGGAGCCTCGTCGCAACGTCAGAAACAATTCCATCGGCAACAGAGCGGGCAAATAATTCTCAAACGGTCGAACAAATATGAATCGCGAACCATCACCACGAAGATTGATCGACCGCTTTGGTCGACTGCACAATAACCTGCGGATCAGCGTGACGGATCGCTGCAACATTCGCTGCTTTTACTGCATGCCGGCGGACAATGTTGAATTCATGCCTAAGGCCCATCTGCTCACGTTTGAGGAAATCGAACGCATTGTCCGCGTTGGCACCAGGCTGGGAATCGATCGTATTCGGCTCACCGGTGGCGAGCCGCTTGTGCGCCGCGATCTGCATGTGCTTGTCCAACGCCTTGCTGCAGTCCCCGGCATTGTTGACATCGGCCTCACCACGAATGGAATCCTGCTGGACGAACAGGCTCAACTGTTGAGAGACGCCGGGCTGAAGCGACTGAACATCAGCCTCGACGCGCTCGATCCGGAGGTTTTCAAAGCCGTCACGCGGCGCGACGGCTATGAACGAGTGCTGGCGGGAATCGAGGCAGCACGGAAAGCCGGGTTTTCACCGATCAAGCTTAATGCCGTGTCGGTTCGTGGTCTGACCGAAGATCAGATCGTGCCCTTCGGCCACATGGCCCGCGAGTCGGAAACGGTTGTCCGGTTTATTGAGTTCATGCCCCTGGATTCCGACGGTCAATGGCAGCGGGACAAAGTGCTGTTCGCCCATGAGATCATCGCCATTCTGGAATCTGAATTCGGCCCGCTCAAGCCGGTGTTGCCGACAGCCGACCGCGTAAATGCAACAAACGCACTGGCGATCATCGGTAATGCGACGACGCACGCACCGGCGCAGGATTACGAATTCGCGGATGGTCGCGGTCGTATTGGACTCATCGCCAGCGTGAGCCAGCCGTTCTGTGCCAGTTGCAATCGGTTTCGAGTGACAGCGGACGGCAAGTTTCGCAATTGTCTCTTCAGCCATGAAGAAACCGACGTCAAGACGACGCTCAGATCTGGCGGCACTGACGATGAGATCGCCGAACTGATGCTCGTATGCATCGCGGCCAAGAACGAGGGTCACGAAATCAATTCCGCAAAATTCATTCAGCCCGATCGCCCCATGCACTCCATCGGCGGCTGATTTCAGGAGTCGATTGCTAAACGCCCGCGAGTTTCGACAATGCGTCGTGCTGGCAGAGGGACAGGCGTTCGCTGAGTCGCAGGATTCAGAGGAAAGTCCGGGCTCCATAGGACACGATGGTGGGTAACGCCCACCGTCCGCGAGGATCGGGCAAGTGCAACAGAAAGCAAACCGCCGATC
>JAYTAK010001234.1:0-2599 GCA_043737515.1 Candidatus Kuenenia sp.
ACGGCAAAGCGAGACCGTTCTGATGACCGCATCCGCGGCGTCGAACTGTGGGACCTTGTCAGCGCCCTGTCGCGCATCGTGCGGATGCCGGATATCGAACGCGAAGTCACCATTCGGATGGACGAGACTCCGATGGCTGTGTACCAGGACCAGATTCGGGAGAGGATCGCCGCCGAAGGTCGCGTTGCATTCAGTTCGTTCTTCGCCGGCGAAAAACTTCAGTCCCGCATCGTCGGCGTCTTTCTGGCCATTCTGGAACTCATCCGTCACGAACACTACCGCTCGGAACAACTGATCGACTTCGGTGAAATCTGGATCCTGCCGCCCCAGTAGCGTCATGATTCAGCGGAGCGGCGCCTGCAGGTTGCCTATTCGTCCGCGTCTTCGGTCTGATAAGCAATCAGACTGTTGACACACAGTGAAGGCAAACGCTGGCGGGCGTTCAAAAACGCCAGTTCAATGACAAATGCCGCGCCGATGACGTCGGCGTTTTGGCGCTGAGCCAGCTTCATGCAGGCTTCGATTGTGCCGCCGGTGGCGAGCAGGTCATCGACCAGCAGCACACGATCACCTCCTCCAATCGCATCGCTGTGGATCTCCAGCGAGTCGGAACCGTATTCGAGATCGTAGCTGAATTTATGTGTTTCCCAGGGCAGTTTTCCCGGCTTGCGAACCGGCACAAAGCCCGCGCCAAGTTCCATGGCCAATGGTGCGCCAAACACAAAGCCGCGAGCTTCGGCTGCCAGAATTGTGGTCACGCCTGCGTCGCGAAAAGGTGCTGCAAGTTGGCGGATGACTTCCTTCATGGCATCGGACGACTTCAGCAGCGGCGTGATATCACGAAACATGATGCCGGGTTTCGGGAAATCCGGGACGGACCGGATGTAGTCTTTGAGGTTCATGCGGCCTTCGTTTCTGTCGAGGTTGTCTTGTTTTTCTTCAACTTCAGGTAATAGCGTTCCCAGAATGCGCGGACGGGCGAGGAAAACGCGAAGACACAGAATAGTACGGGTAGCGCCATTTTCAGCACGACAAACACCAGCACCATTGCAAACACAATCTGCAGAATCTGTTTGCGGCTCCGGCGTCCGCGAATCATCTGATTGAACACATGCGCATAGCGAATCCGGGACACCATCAGTGTTGCAGTCGCAAGCGTGATCAGTGGAAACAGAATCACGAGTGCCGGCAGCAGGTAGTCGGCGACCGCTTGCACCCACAAGACGGCCACTTCGGCACTCAACTCCTCCTTCAGTTGGTCCACTCCGATCGGGAACGAAGCGACGACACCCGCCGCCGCCGGTGATGGCAGTCCGCTGAAGAAATTGTGTGAATCTTCCTCATCGGTTTCGACATTGAAGCGGGCCAGTCGCAGAATGGCACAGACCATGAACAGGACCGCAATCGCAAACAGGATTCGTGGATGAAAGTTATACGGAGCGGTAATGATCGTATCCATCAGATGATGGTCCCGATGAACAAGCTGCAGCATGATGAATGCCGGAGCGACTCCGAAACTGATTGCATCACTCAGGCTGTCCAGTTGTGCGCCGAAGTCGGATGTCTGGTTCGTGAGTCGTGCAGCGCTGCCGTCGAGCATGTCAAACAGCATGGCGAGAAAGATCAGGTAAGCTGCCGTAATCAGTTCCACGCCCTTGAAGTGATCCGGGCCGACTTTGGCAGCGATGGAGATCGCTCCGAATCCGCACGCAGCGTTGCACAGCGTCAGCAATGTCGGCAAGACGGCGAAGACTTTCCGCTGGCGAATCCTGCGCGGCGAAACAGTTGGCTTCGGGTCAGCGTCAGACATGATGTACCGCCTCTCTCAACAGAATTGAACTTGGCGCGGGCTTCGCCCGCAACCGAATCTCTTATGCCGCATCAATGGCTTCGCGGCCTTGTCAGGCTCGAGCCGACGGAGCGGCTCGCCTACGTAGGTCCGCCGCACCGTCGGCGGACAATTGTCACTTCGCGGAAATCTTCTCAGTAAAACCAAACTCCCTACGTTTGCTCAGCAATGATCTCTATCCCTGACCGCGTGGCGCATAAGCCGCCAGCACGCTGATTCCCGCTGTGACGTTATCCCCCAGTCTTACCTGGATTTCAAGACCTTCCTCGACCGGAAACACAAGTTCTGTCCGCGAACCCAGTTTAATCATGCCAAACTGTTCGCCACGTCCTAATTCGTCACCCGGTTTCAGCCAGCACACGATGCGCCGGGCAATGGCCCCCGTGATCTGGCGCACGACCATTCCGCGAAAAGGGACCTGATTCTCTTCGAGCATAATCGCCAGTTGTTCATTTTCCTGAGCCGACTCAGGACGCAGTGCATTCAGATATTTGCCGGGGCGGTAGCGTAAACCGACGACGCGCCCGGCGATCGGCGCACGATTGATGTGGACGTTGAAGATGGACAGGAAGATTCCGATTTTTTTTGCCGGTCCGCCAATGTAGTCGTCGAACGCGATGTCTTCGATGTCAGTGATCTTTCCGTCCGCCGGAGATACCACCAGACCAGGGGCCGGCGGACTGATGCGTCGCGGATTGCGGAAGAACCACGCGATCAGCCCACAGATCACGGCACACGTCACGGCCAGCA
>JAYTAK010001235.1:0-2598 GCA_043737515.1 Candidatus Kuenenia sp.
ACGTCAGAGTTACTCACCGGGCGAATTGCGGAAATTGGATTCATGGTCGCGCGAAAAAACGTGCTGACAAATGACCCGGTCAGCGACACGGATGCACGCATCGTGGAAGTTCGTGTGGACCTGAATGCCGAACATCTCGAACGCATGGCGCGACTTTCAAATGCGCGGGTTGAGATCAGGATTTGTCTGAAGCCATCGGACGCCGAACCGGGCATCAACAGCAGCAAAACTGAGGTGACTTCAGAAGCGGCTCGCCTTCGTTAGGCGCGCGGTTGCGGATTTCGGTAGGCCGACACTTATGTACTCCAGTTTCTTATTAGCATGGTATCAGTTGAGCCACAACAAGGTGAAACTTGCCGTCGCCGCAGCAGGAGTTGTCGTGGCCGTCATGCTGATGCTCGTCCAACTGGGCATTCGCCAGGGAGCGATGGACAACAGCGTCGCCGTGGCCCGACGCGTGACCGCCGATCTTGTCGTCGTCAGTCCACGCACGAAGACGATTTTTGCCTCCGCGCAGTTTCCCCGACGTTTGCTGTATCGTCTTGGCTCATCAGACGATGTCGTGGAAACAGGCGAGATGTATATGGGCCAGGGAAGGTTCCGAAACCCATGGGACAAACTCGAATTCCCCGTCAGTATTTACGGAATCAACCCGCATTCGCCCATGATGAATCTGCCAGGGATCGAGCGATTCGCAGATCAGTTGGAGCAGACCGATCGTGTCCTCTTCGACAGCCTGAGTCGAAAAAGTTACGGCCCTGTGGGGAAATATCTTGACGAGCATGGAACTCTGAACGTGGAGGTCAACTTCCGCAGGATTCATTTGATCGACTCGATCGAAGTCGGAATTTCGATCAACTCCGATGGCAACCTGTTCATGTCGCCGGCCAACTTTCAGCGAATGTTTCCGGATCGTCAGTCGGGCTCCGTTGATCTCGGACTGATTCGACTTCGGGAGGGTGCCAATCCGGAAAAAGTTCGTGATCAGTTGAGTCATTACGTGGGAGCGGAAGCGAAAGTGCTGACGCGCGAACAGTTGATCGATGCGGAGATCCGGTTCATTCGGGAAAACGCTCCGATCGATTTTATTTTCGGTATGGGGGCAGCGATCGGCTTCTTTATCGGATTCGTCGTGGTGTATCAGATTCTGTATACGGAAGTGATCAACCATATGCCTCAATATGCAACGTTGAAGGCCATGGGGTTCAGTGATCGCTACTTATTGCGGATGGTGGTGAGTCAGGCATTCATCCTGTCGTTGCTGGGATATTTCCCCGGCTTTGTTCTCGCGCTGGGCTTGTATCGGGTGGCTACCAATGCCATTCAAATGCAGTTTTCAATGACGACGGAACGCGCGGTCGGCGTCTTTGCTCTGACGATGGTGATGTGTGGTTTGTCCGCGATGGTCGCAATCCGAAAAGTCAAAACAGCCGACCCGGCGGATGTGTTCTGATGATTTATACTTTGAGCGAGGTGAAGCGGCTCGGCGAGCGGGGGACGTGAGTCCCCTGATTTCTTGAGATTTAGACCACGCAGCCAATCAGGGGATTGACATCCCCCGCTCGCCGAGCGAATCCGTCAATTCGAGCCGCGTGCAGCATCAGACAAATGAAACGATTCACATGACCAACACACCCACAAACGCGCCGGTCATTTCATCACGTAATGTCAACTTCTGGTTTGGCGAAGGCGAACTCCAGAAGCAAGTGTTGTTTGATGTCACTCTGGAAGTTGCGGCGGGTGAGATCGTCCTGCTGACTGGACCCAGCGGCAGTGGCAAGACGACGCTGTTGACGCTCATCGGCGCGTTGCGGAAAGTGCGGGATGGAGAACTGGATGTGCTGTCGCGATCACTGCACACGGCCAGCATGCATGATCTTGTTGATGTGCGACGAGAAATCGGATTCATCTTTCAGCAGCACAATCTGTTACCGTTTATGACGACTCGGCAAAATGTGGAGCTGATGTTCCAGTTGCATCCGGAAGTCAGTCGGAGCGAAGCATCCCGCCTGACGGTGGAGCTATTAAACAATGTGGGGCTGGGTGACCGGCTTGACTACTATCCGGCGCGACTCTCAGGCGGCCAGAAACAGCGAGTCGCCGTCGCCCGAGCGCTGGTCACCAGTCCCAGACTGATCCTGGCGGACGAACCAACGGCAGCTCTCGACAGTCACTCGGGACGCGATGTCGTGATGTTGCTGCAGGAATTGGCAAGGAACCGGAACTGCCCCATTCTGATGGTGACTCACGACCCACGGATTCTTGACATCGCGGACCGTATCATCAACATGGAAGACGGGCGCGTGCAAACGATTGATTGACCGGCCCGTATTGAAAAGCAGGCACATTTAGGATCGGCGCAATAATAACTGTCGGATTTAAGCAGTGGTGTAAACGTTATTTGACATAACTCGTTTAACGACAAGCCGCAGGCGACCGCGTCCCTCATCGCCATCCACGCCACCGGCTTGTCGTTAAACAGAAAGCTTCGTTAGCATTCACGCCTCATCATGCAACCTACGGCAGCAACCACAGATAAACACAAATTCACACAGATATAAGTCAACTGTCAATCTGTGTTCATCCGCGTCCATCTGT
>JAYTAK010001236.1:0-5960 GCA_043737515.1 Candidatus Kuenenia sp.
CTTCTGAATCAAGGTATCTTCGACCTCGATCATCAGATCACCCTCCTTGACGTACAGTCCTTCCTTGGGTGGGCTGACACTCTTGAGCTTGCCGGTGACCTCAGTGGAAATCGGCACCTCACGAATAATCTGCATTCGTGCTTCTTCCGCCTTGATCGGCGTCGGGTCTTGAGCGACCGCAGGACTCGACAGCAGCACCGCCAACAGCACGCCGACAAGAAATGTCCGAATCTCGGGCAAGAAATAGAACATGATACGGTCCTGAATAAAAACGGAAACAGCGTCCGAAAGCCACCCACCGAGCCACCCACAGAGGCACTATGACGACTTTCCGCCGCGATATCTAACGCAAACCCAGATTTTGCTCAATCCCGTTGTCAGCCAGACCCCCGGAATCCCTCATGTGCCAGTGATTTGACTTTGCTTCGGCACTCCGGCAAAGTCATGCTTCTTTGGAACAGTTTTTGGCCGTGACAAGCGGGTTGTTGATTTAATGACCATTTCGTTCGTAGTCCCGGCTTCAGCCGGAATTCGCTGGCGGTTTCGGGCAAAAAAACCGCCTGAAGGCGGAACTATACTGCGGGCGGTCGGAATTGATGTAATTCTTTGGCGAGCGGGGGATGTCAATCCCCCTGATTGACCGCGTGGACACTGCAAAAATCAGGGGACTTACGTCCCCCGCTCGCCGAACGCAGCCTCAGTCCAACCCGCGTGAAGTATACAAACTTAAATCAACAACTCCCCAAGGGCACTTGGCGCGTAAGAACATGGAAATGCATCCTCGAAAACGTTCAAACAGGCACAGACAGATGATCTGGCTGGCGATGATTTTGATCCTGTTGATCAAATCCCGCTCGCGGGTACAGGCGGGTGATGTGCTGGATGTGAACCAGTCCTGTTCCGCCGAAAAATCGAACCCTGTCGTGTGGGACGGCGAGTTGGTCTTTTCACTCACCGCACCGTACCAGACAAAGCTGCTGCGCGTCTGGGTACCGATTCCTCCCACCGACTCGATTCAGAACGTGCTCCTGACGGACTTCACAACCTTTCCTGTCGCTGTCGAACCACAGTCGGGAACGGAAGAAGTGTTCGGCAACACGTTTGCCTATTTTGAATTCCCGAATCCACTCGGTGCCATCATCATTCGACATCGACTGAAAGTGCAGACTCACGACCTGCACTGGAATCTCGACGCCGCACAAGTACAGACACCAGCACGCTGGAGCGACGAATTCAAGCCGTACTTGAGGAGTGAACAACAGGCGGTCGTGACGGACGCACGATTTCAGTCATTGCTGAAAGAGATTCTTCCACAGCGTCGCAATCCGTTGCTGGATCTGGATGCCGTGATGACTTTTGCCGAACAAAAATTTACCTATGACCACGCCAAAGCGTCGCTGAAAGCAAGTTCACTGCACGCGATTGAAGCACGTTCTGGTCACTGCAGTGACTATCACGGATTCTGTGCTGCGATGGGTCGCGTCATGTCGTTGCCCACGCGTGTCACCTACGGAATTAATCCGTTCCCCAAGGCATCGCCATCGCATTGCAAGCTCGAAACATTTCTGCCGCCGTACGGCTGGGTGAGTTTCGATGTCTCGGAGACTCAGAAACTGATGAACACGATCCGCGCAGATGCCGCGCTGAGTGACGCACAGGAAGTGGCTCTGGTGGATGCGGCTCATGCGCGACTGATCGGTGGTTTTCGCGACAACACCTGGATTCTGCAGACGCGCGGCACGGATTACGATCTGATTCCCCCCGCATCGGCAAAGGTCGCTGTAGTGCGAACACTCTACGCCGAAGCGGACGGCGTTCCACTACCTGATCCGGATCCTTCGAATTCTGAGGAAACTCGATTTGCATGGATGACCGCGCATCGCTTCACCTCCGATGTTGTTGCACCCTATGCGTTCAAGGATGCCGGAAGCCTCGGCGTGAAGCCATGACTGATGCGTGCGACGAAAGTAGCCATCACTCTCTGAGTGATGATCGGGGAGACCGAAAACGCCCGCGTTTTCGGGCCGCGTCACTCGGAGAGTGACGTCTACTTTGCAGAGCCGGGTGATTCGCTGCCGACTGGACCGGTTGCGGTCGGTCCAGTCGGGGGCACGACGACGGGCTGCAGTTGAAAACCGCCGTCGGAGCGTTTGCTTTGTACATTCGTTTGGCCTGCGTTTTGCTGGTCTGCATTCTGTTGGCCGGCATTCGGCACCAGCTTCGAACTGGTGGTCGCAGAACCTTCCGTTTTCAGCAGCATCAGGTTTCCGGGCTTAGATGAGGACACCGAGCGTGCGGTTATCTGCTTTTGACCGGTTGCCGATGCGTTTTCTGCGATGGCCCCCGCAGCAGGACCTTTTGTTACGGGTGATGCAGAAGCTGCGTTCGCAGCAACGACTTCGCCTTCCTTCGGTGGATCGAGAAACAACAACTGAGGAGACAGGATCATCTTGCGATCCGCCGCAGGCATCGTGTACCGGCTCATCTTGCCGTTGCGATTTAAGTTTCGGGGTTTCCGGGCGACTTCAATCAATTCGCCCTTGCGCTGCGGAAGCACGCCTTCCATCTGCTGCGCGACCTGGACAACCCATTCAGGCTCGTCACGCACGGCGCGGGACATCATGCTGCCGTACAGCGAGATCTCGAACAGGTTGCGATCCATCAGAGAATGCAGGACGGGCGTCAGAACTTTCGCGATCGCAGAGACTCCGCTGGACGGAAAACGCACAAACACGTCGGCCTTCTGCGAGACGACATGAGTCCCTTCCGCATTCGGCGCGTAGACCGTGCGAAACCAGATCAGCGCGGATGCTTCCATCGGACGCGGCAGCAGCGGATTGTGATATCTGCCCTGACAGACGAACACCATCTGGTTGTCGTCCTGATACAGAATGTCGGCAATGCCCTCTGACCCGTCGATTGCCTGCGCTTCGTATTCCATGTCGCCCGTCTGCCACATTTCAAATCGCGAGATGCCCATCACGCGCCATGTGCTGACGGCGACATCGGGATGCTTCAGCAGATACCGATACATCGGTTCGTCAATCGTGTATTGCAGCGATGGCAGACGCCGGAACTGACTGCGTTCTTTGATGATCAGCTCCGCCCGCTGGCGGTTTTCCTGCGTCATGCCTTTCAGCGGGATCTGCGAGCGTGCCTCGTCCTCCGCTGCGGCTGAAGATTCACCATCTGCAAGAATCCGGATGCCGGCTTTCTCCGCCAGTTCTTTCAGTTGCTCTGCAGAGCAGCTTGCAGTCGCCGAAAAGTACACGACAGCGGCGATTCCGATGATCGCGAACCGAGTCAGTCTGACAAACCTGCCGTTCATCCCGGAGCCTGCAGACACAACGGTGCAACCGCCAGGAATCGACGCACACAGTTCCTGTGAGTGTCCATTCGTGATTGAAAAGCCATGTTGGATATTCGGCGCAATGCTGCGTGTCCGGAGTTGCATAATCCCCCCTGTCAACTGGCAACTGCATTCCGGACGCAAATCGAACTCCGGCCCCCCTGCAACAGAATCTGCTGCGGACGGAATTCGACTGAATCAAGGAATCTGCAGTTTCATACGACTCTGGAACCGGCCCCCCGGAAGTCAGACGCCGCACAATCCCCCTGACCGGAACTATCGGAATGGTTGCGAGGTCTCGTTGAGGCCAATTGTTAAGTACGACCGGTTGCCGACATCTTTCCAGAAACTCTGGTACACAGATGTGTGACACGGGCAGACGGTGGCAGATGCGATCAGTAGATTTCGCCGAAACTCAGCGGCAGTTGTTTCGACCACACTGCCCGTTCATGCACCAGCGAGTCACGTCCAGCTTTTCACAGTAGACATGATCCAGGCCGCGATGAAAATCATTCCTGTCCGTCAGATCATCCAAATGATCCATGACCCTGTCTGTGCAGCGAAAACACTGACAGCCTGAAAACACAGAAAGGCTGGCGCAGGACAGCAGAAAACAGACGAAGGCACGCATGGGATTCCTTTCCCGACAACTCACTCAAACGTTCTGGCACGTAGCCAACGGCAAGCTGGAAGCTTACCCCACGATTCGGAGATCGAATTTCCTTCGCTCTGCCCTGCAGCATGGACCATCTCCGGCCATAAGTCCTGATCTTCCGACCTGCCCGCCACCGGCAAAGCCGGATCGTCCGACATGTCTTCGCTGTTGGATAAGGCCGTCACGACCCTTTCATCCGCATCACGCCACCGGCAGCACTCGCCTCGACCTGAGATTGTCAGCACAAACATTCAAGTATCGATTATTCCGCAAGGTGAGCCACTGTTTCAGTCCAACTCCGATTCGTCAGTCGGCTGGAGGACCCAGCGTGCCGAATGGCAGAATGATGGGGGCAGAATGATGGGAACAAATTCAATGAGACCTGCTGTTTGTCTTCATCGTCCTGCCCCCCATTGTTCTGCCAATTGCCAACGATTTCGACCGCCGTTTACACTGTGCAGCCGTGTTGGCGACATCGCAGCCGCTTGACTTCCTGCATCGGGGACGACTATTTTATGAGTCGTCGCATTCATCTGTATTGCATCCTCGCATCAACGAGAGTTTCGACCGTATCCTGGGATGAGGCAGTCATGATTAAAATCAAATGCACTTGCGGTAAGTTGTTAAAGGTTAAGCCTGAGTACGCTGGTAAACGACTCAAGTGTCCGGATTGTCAGGCACCGGTGACGGTTCCGAATGCGGATGACGCCAGCCCGCTGCCACAAAAATCGGCCACCGGGCCTGCCGCGAAACCGGAAAAAAAGAAGAAGCCCGCGCGGCAGCTTCCTGCGAATGACTTCGGCGATGACGAGACTGACGACAGCGAATTCAACGTCGCAGACGACTACGGGATGGACGATGCGCCGGTCGCCCTGCCGCCCCGACGAAAGAAGAATGCCACTGCCAGCGTTAGTGGAACCACTGACAAGCCAGTTGCAGATGCCGCGAGTGCCATGTCGCCAAAACTGTTGTATTCAATGTACGCCCTGGCAGGGACCGTCAGTGCGGTTGTGGTATTCTTTGTCGTGTGGATGATCATCCGTGCGGGCTCGGCAAGTTCTCCGGACGCCGAAGCTCTGGCAATGCCTGAGAAGTTTGTCGTATTCAAACATGGCGAGGCTGGCTTGTCCGTTGAATGTCCGGATGGTGCCGGCTGGATCTCAGACTCCGGCGGCGGAACCGGCGGTGTTCCTCCGTGGATCACGGTCAAGAACGAGAAGCAGGAAGTCTTCATCTCGATTCGTGGCAGTGTCAGCGGGACGGCGATCAGCGACATTGCTTCCGGGGGCGTCGCGCCAGGGGCACTCGATGAGGACTTGCCGGACGAACTGCACCCCGCAGCGGTCGTTCACAAGTTTCAACACGACAAGATCCGTGCCGACTACAACACCTATGAAGAGACGGAGCCTCGAAAAATTGAAACCGGGTTTGGCGAAGGTCGTGTCAGCGATTTCACCGCAGGCTCAGCTTTCAGTACTGAATACGGTCTGAGGGCGACCCTGATCGCCAATCAGTATCAATACAACGTCATCTGCAAGGTCCCAAAAAAGCGGCTCGTGGCCTATCGCCCAATCCTGGAGCGCATGATTAAGTCGGTGGGCGGGTAACCGGGAGGCAAAGTCGCCGCTCGAACTTGCCGTGCTTCCTGCAGGCGCCGTCCGACTACGCAATCCGCTCATTGAAGATCACTTCCCCGCCGAATTCGATACAGCAGTCCCGCCTGCCGGCGACCGATAATAGATCCGAACGGTGGACACGACAGCGATTTCCGGTCGCATCCGCATTTCTTTCGGCTGCGTGTCGGCGCGGCTGCTGAGTCCGTGAAAGAACGTCATTTTCGGGCGATAAGCTTTGATAAGCGGTTCATCGCTGTCGTAGTTCACAACCTCCTGTTCAAGCACATTTTCGTACGTCTTGTACAGAGAATGAGGGAAGAAGACGGCAGTCGATTCCTGA
>JAYTAK010001237.1:0-2598 GCA_043737515.1 Candidatus Kuenenia sp.
CGTACGAAGTTGTAGAACGGGATATTGCGATCGGCGACATGTTTGTGCTCATCACGGATGGTGTCGATGAAGCTATGGATCCGGACGGCAATCTGTACACGAAGGAACGGGTCCGCGAATTTGTGGCTGCCGGTTCTCCGGACCCTGAGGTATTGGGACGAGCCTTGCTTGCGGATGTTCGGATCCATGCCAATGGCCGTGATCAGAACGATGATATCACGATTATGACATTCGGTCGTGTGCGCTGATTCTGGTCGCGGGAAATTGCTGGCTTTCGCCACGCTTTTAAAACCGGCAAACCGCACCACCGGCAACGCTTTGCCCCTGAGGTGCGGTTCGCTGTTTTGCAGGACCATTGCGTCAGAGCGAGCCCATGTGTTCTCCGAACGTGCGCCATTCCATGGTGGAAGGATCCGCCACTTTGCGGTATCCGAGGCTCATCAGCACTTCCAGGACTTCGCTCCAGGTGGGAAAGGGGCGACCGCTTTTGCGTTTGTAGTCGTCCATTGACTTCATGAATTCAATCTCGTTGTCGGAATAGTCGCGTTCGCAGGTCGTCGGATCAATTTGCCGACGGCGATCCAGGCGGCGACGATCCATGATTTCGCGACGCTCTTCGATTGATATTTCCGAGGCCGTCTGCACAGGTTCCGGTTCGGACTTAACGGCTCTTGTAGTTTTTCTTTCCGTGACTTTTTCTTCAAAGACCGCAGGTTTGCGGCTTGAAGTCAGTCGTCTGCGACCTGCTCTGCGTCGTTCTGTGACGAGAAGATCGGAAGAATAGTCCGACATAGCAATGCACCCTCTTCACGTTTTGCGGGGACGAAACGAGACCCATTGTTGCATGACTGCAGTCAGTCGGGGCTGCAACAACTTTGGCCGGATGCATTCAGAACTGAAAGATTCAGTTCTCGGATTCAGTCCTTCAGATCACCGCGATGCTTCCTTGTTCCGGCAGTGGAGTATTCCCCACAAATGGCAGACAGGGGGAAATAAAACGATTGCTGAGGCTTGTTCAGAGAAAGAAACATTAGCGATCGTGGAAGAAAACCGGTGGTAACGATCAGGCTATTTGTGATAACCCAGCGACACCATAACGTCGAACAGTTCTTCAAATGTAATGAAGCGGCGGTGACGGGCGATCTTGTAGTCGTCCACGGCATTTGCCAATTCAGAGACCTCCGGGCGCGCGGATCGGTCTCCGTCACGAAACTGGCGGCGTTCTGACCCGCTGGGGGCCGTACCGGTGTCGCGCTGACGACGATCCACGAAGATTGTTCCCGGTTGTTCGATGACAGATAGCTGGCTCATAGTTTGGTTCACCTTTGACTCTGCGGCGCAAGTCTGAAAGCAGTTTCGCTGAACTTGAAGCTGTGCAACCATTGGTTGAGTTTCTTCAGGCCGCAAACGACTTTCGATTTTGTCAACGGGATTCGAAGGCAACGATCAGCATGAATGCGCGATTTCACCGAATTTGTCGAACAGTCGGATTACCGCGTTTCCTGGTTTTCCCTCCGGAGGTCTGTTGCGTTCACGCCACGCTCCGTTGAAATACACCACTTCAGACCGCGGCTATTTTCGTAATTCACGGTGGGATCATCATGACTGTTGTCAGTGTGCTTGGTGCAGGAGCCATGGGAACTGCCTGTGCATGGGTTGCCGCACAAAACCCCGATGTTTCAGTGCGCCTGTGGGCCAGGAATGAGACGTTTGCACGACACATTCAGGAAACGCGTGAAAACAGTCGCCTGTTGCCACACGTCAAACTGCCAGCCACCATTGAAGTCACAGCGGATGCTGCGTTTGCACTACGGCAGGCTTCTATCGTACTGGTTTGCATTCCGACACGTGGTCTCCGTGAAGCCGTGCAGCAATTGGCATCGCTGATCCCCGATCAGGCGCTATTCGTAAGCGCTGTGAAAGGGATCGAAAACGACACACTGCTTCGCCCGAGTCAGATGATCCGGCAAATTGTCGGTCAGCGTCCGGTCGTTGTACTGGGAGGCCCATGTCACGCCGAAGAAATCACTGCAGGAAAACCCGCAAGCATTGTGGCCGCCTGTGAATCGCTCGACGCAGCCGAACGCATTCAGTCACTCCTGTCGATGGAAACCCTCCGTGTGTACTCCAATACTGACCAGCGAGGCGTTGAGCTGGCAGGTGCTCTGAAAAATGTGATCGCAATTGCCGCCGGAATCTGTGACGGATTGAAGTTTGGCGACAACGCTAAGGCGGCATTGTTGACACGAGGATTAGCGGAAATGGTTCGTTTCGGGACCGCGCTGGAGGCAAACAGCGAGACGTTTTTTGGCCTTGCCGGCCTGGGAGACCTTGTCACGACTTGCAACAGCCAGCACAGTCGCAATCGTTTCGTGGGAGAAGCTCTGGGACGCGGACAGTCGCTCAAAGAGATCATGGAATCCATGACGGCTGTCGCGGAAGGAATCTTTACAGCACGAAGCGTTTACCATCTTTCCCGTCAACGCGGCATCAACATGCCGATCGCCGAACAGGTTTATCGAGTGCTCTTCGAAAACAAATGCCCTCGCGAAGCCACGGTTGAGCTGATGCAGCGCCCACTGAAGCTGGAATGATCAT
>JAYTAK010001238.1:0-2596 GCA_043737515.1 Candidatus Kuenenia sp.
CGACCGCGCGAACTGACCGACGGGCACGCCGGTCTGCGATTCTCGAAAACTGACGGCAGGACATTCTGTGAAATGCTTCAGCTCCGGACGCCCCGATAACTGCTGATCTGTCAAGTGACTGTCCGAACCAAACCAGAAGTGTTCGAAGTCGTCCGTGCTCTCCGCATGAAACGCTTTGTCTGCCACAGCGCAGTCAAACCACGCACGCTGACCGGTGTCCCAGGTTGTCCTCCAGAACGCAGTGTCCTGCTGTGCTTCGGCAATTGCATTCAGCAGCCAGTCTCGCCGGAAGAGTTCCAGGAATCGCGGATGTTCTTCGTCAGGCAGCCGGTTGGCATAGTCAAAGCTGGATCGGATTTCGGCAACGCGCCACAGACTGGGAGTCGGATGAATCGGACCGTACTCCTTGCGGTGGCTTCCCGCCATCCAGGCTCCGGAATCGATGCCACGGCACAGGTTCTCGTACCAGCGAACTCCCGAGATCAGACAGTCAGGTTCAAGGTGCAGCAGGAACTCCGTCTGCTGACGACGGCACCATTCGACGGCCACGTCCATCGCAGCGCCATGAGTCCGCGATGGCCCGGGATTCTGCACAACGATGACGCCGGGCTGAGACTGGATCCAGAGCCGTTCAGCTTCGTGGTCTTCATGCCATCGGACTTCACCCACCACCGGATTGTTGTCGATGATCAGCACCTGCCACGACGGAAAATGGCGTCGAAACGACCCCAGCCCCACGGGCATCCAGCGCCGCGTATTCCAGGCAACAAAGACGGGCATCACAGGCTGACTGACCATTGCTCACCGCTGTTCTGCGCAGCATCCGTCAACCAGGGACTCCAGCAGTTCCTGATACTTCACGGCCATCGTCGAAGCGAGGCAGTATTGCAACGCTGTGCGGCGTCCTTCATTTCCCAGTCCGCGCGCCCATTCCGGATTCTGCTGCAGCAAGCCAAGGTTTGCCGCAAACTCATTCTGTGTTGCCAGCAGACCGTTGACACGATGGTCAAACAAATCATGCGCCACGCCGACGGGAGTGCTGACGACCGGAACGCCGTGCAGCATCGCCTCCGCCGCGACGAGTCCGAATCCCTCTTCCGCAGATGGCATACAGAGAGCATTCATGATCTGATAGTAGTCACCCAGAAACTCCCGAGATGTGGCGAATGCAAATCGACCGGGGATCAGTTCATTGCAAAGCTCCATCAGTTGATATCGCAGCGGACCCCAGCCGACCAGCAGGGCTTTCGCGTTGGGACCAAGTGTACTGAAGGCCTCAATCAGCACATGGGCATTTTTCTCCGGAGAGAAACGACCCGCAAAGCCGACGACAAAATCATCAGCGGCGAATCCCAGTTTCCGGCGGACCTCAGACGCACTGCTCCGACATGCAATATGACGCTGATCGACGCCATTCAGGATCACGCTTGTCGGAAATCCTTCGCATACATGCTCTTGAACTGCTCGGCTGACCGCCACGACATGATTGACAACCGGACTGCAGGCCTCGAGTGCTGACTTTGTCCAATCGCCGACTCCATGCGCGATAAAGACGACTTTGGCTTTTGAACGTTCCGGTCGCAGGTATTCCGGAGCGACGTTGCCCCAGACGAGAACCACATCGGATTCCAGCACGGCATCTCTGACAGCTTCGTCCCGCCCAAAGGTACACGGAATGCCAAGCTTCTGCAGCAACTCATGGTCCACCGCATAGTCTTCCGTGACAACATTGCGGACGAAGCGCAGGACCGAAGGGTCACAGTGCGAGACTAACGCCCTGAGCCACGATTCCACTCCCGCGCAGACGAAGGACGGCCCGACGTGAACCACTCGCAACGGCTGCGTCCGCCGAACGCGACCGCAGCACACTTCGGATTCTGCACCGGGATAAGCAGGCACACACGGATAGGCTTTTGGCCAGGCATAGGATTGTTGAGTTGGATAACCGAACGCTTCGCCAGAAATTGTCCTGAATCGCTCACAGGTTTTTTCCATGAGCGGATGTGCGAAATACGGATCGAGCTGTGTCATGTCTTGGTCTCGGGCATGTTTCGGCAAAGGAGGGGAAGTGTCAACCAGCGGTTTTTTGTCCAGAATTCAGTTGCTCTGGACGGAAATTGCTGTACCTGTTTACCCGCACTTCTGACCCGATTCACGAAAAAATTCGCGGCCCGTTCAGGTTCGCCGAATGTTTCGCTCCGATCCCTTGCGAGCGTCAAAATCCTAACCGCCGCGTGCTCGGCAGGTGGACCGAAACACGGATTCGTTTCCCGAACCTGCCGTCGGAAATGCCTTTGCTGCGGCCCCAGCCTGAAAACGCATGGCAGACCTTACGTAGTTGCACCCACAAGGATTTCTGTGCCGTTCATGTTCGGCTCTGCGAACTTCGCGTCGCAGTGCTCACACAAGTCCCGGGTGACGACTCGCCGCCGATGGCAATGGGAACAACGAACGCGGCTCGGACAGTAATGAGCCGTCACCATCGCCAGAATTCCCAGTGGCGTGGACTTAAGGCGAGCGGGGGATGTTAATCCCCTGATTTGTTCCAGATGACGCGAATATCAGGGCACTTACGTACCCCGCTCGCCAGTCAAAT
>JAYTAK010001239.1:0-2595 GCA_043737515.1 Candidatus Kuenenia sp.
ATCAGCCGGGAGCAGAATATGTCCCGCGCGATTCAGTTGTCGGATGCTCCGCAGAATCGCCTGTCGGTGACGTTGATCGGTACCGCCGCGACGAACGGGCCGATTCTCCCGTCAGTGGCGTCGGACGAATCCGTTTCTTTCGGAACCGTCTTTGAAGGTCCTGAGATCGCCTGCATGCGCGTGGAGGGGAACGGTTTTCTGCCGCTCAATATCGCGAGCGGGGATTTCATCATTGTCAATCGCGAATCGCCGCTGCAACCGGGTTGCTTCGTAGCCGCCATGGACGATCGTCAGTCCGTGATTCTCTGTACTGTGCAGGAAGGAACCAGCAATCTGATTCCAGCCATCTCCGGCACGCCTGTCTTATCACCGCGTCAAGTTCTTGGGGTCATTACCGGGATCATCAGGAAGTTTCGCGTTCCTGTAGCAACGGTGGCAGCAGCAGCGGCAGAAACGCCGTGATCTGAAACGGCGTTTGTCATTTCCTTTCTGTTGCATTGCGCTGACCGCCCTATGGACTCGAATCCGTTTGCTGTACTATCGCTGATCGTGGCACCCGCTATCCTGACGAACGCTTCGTCCGTGCTGATCATGAGTACCAGCAATCGTCTTGCTCGCGGGGCGGATCGTGCGCGGGAATTGTCGAAGCAATTGGAAGGGACGGCGGATCTGAGTTGCCCCGACGCACAACGTCGGCTCAAGGAACTGACGACTGCGGAGGACCGGACGTTGCTGCTGCTGAGATCACTTCGCAGTTTTTATGTGGCGCTCGGTGCCTTTGCGTTGGCGGCATTTGTGTCGCTGCTGGGTGCTGTCACCGCATCGATCAAGCTGCCTGCGGTCGTGCTTCCGCTGGAACTCGCCGGCGTCGCGGCCGGCCTGGTGGCGGTCGCGGCACTGGTGTATGGTTCGATGCTGCTGTTTCGCGAGACGCGCATCGCCGTGCAGGTCATCAGCGAACGAGCGGCGACAGTCCGTGAGCGTTTCGGAACTTCGCAGAATTTCAGGAATCTGTAAGCGGTTTGTCGCTTGCGGGATGTTGATTGAGTGAATTCAGGTAGGGTGTGTGCAGCGACAGCGAAACACACCAGCTCTTCCGGTTTCCCAAGTGGTGCGTTCCGCTCCGCTTCACGCACCCTACGACCAAAATCACCAGCCCGCTGCTTCGCTTCAGATCTCAGCCAGACGCCGGGTGGAATCGCCGAACTGGTCGGTCTTCACGCCGAATTGATTCAACATGCTGACATACAGATTTGACATCGGCTGCGGATCGACTTTCAGATAGCGGCCTGTCTGAATGGCTCCTCCCGCATGGCCCGCTAGGATCACGGGCAGGTTATCGTGAGTGTGGCGGTTACCGTCTGCGATCGCACCGCCATAGACAATCATGGAATTGTGCAGCAACGAATTGCCATCGACATCATCGGTGGTTGCCATGCGTTCCAGGAACCTTGCGAAGCGACTGATATAGAACTGATCGATCGCGGCAACCTTTTTCGCAAGATCGGTCTCACGCTGATTGTGCGTGAGATGGTGGTGGCCTTCTCGAATGCCGAGCTGCGGAAACGTGCGATTACTTCCGTCGTATGCCAGTAACAGTGTGGCGATGCGCGTCGTATCGGTCTGGAAAGCCAGGTGCAGCATGTCGAACATCAGATCCATGTATTGACTGAAGTCACCAGGGATGCCGACAGGCGTTGATCGCTCGACTTCTGGGATTTCCTTGTGCGATTCAGCCTCCTTCAGACGCAGTTCCAGTTCCCGCACGACGGTCAGGTATTCATCAAACTTCTGCCGATCACTGACGGCCAGCGAACGCTGCACGTCTGAGGCTTCTTCCAGCACAAAATCCAGCACACTGCGTTCTGTCTGCTGACGCAGTGCAAAGTTTTTGCGGCGTTCCGATCCTTCACCTGCTCCAAAGAGTCGTTCGAATACCAGGCGAGGATTTGCTTCAGGTGTCACGGGAGTCGATGCGGAACTCCATGCCAGATTGTACTGATACGCACACGCATAGCCGGAATCACAACTGCCCGAGTTGCGGATCAGATCGGACGACAGTTCCAGCGACGGAAACCGAGTCAGATTTCCCGCCTGCTGCGCGGCAACTTGGTCGATCGAGATTCCCACATGAATATCGTTGCCCGCAGTCTTGCGTGCGCGAGCACCCGTCAGAAACGTGGCGCTGGCTCGTGCATGGTCGCCGGCACCGTCGCGGCCTGCTGTCGCGTTTTCATGGTCAAGGCCACCGATCACCTGAAAATGCTCTTTCAGTGACGCCAGCGGAGCCATTGATTCGTTCAGTTCAAAGTCGGCCGTTGGAAACCAGTGGTCCTGCTGCACACCGTTGGGAATGGACATAAACGCCATCCGCAACGGAGCGCCCGTTTTGGTCGTTGCCATGCCTGCCGCGTCGCTCGCCTGTGCGCCGAACAGCGAACGCGGTTGCAGCGACATCAGGGCCGGTAACGCGATCGAGACGCCCATGCCTCGCAGAAAGCCGCGACGGTTTGAAGATTGATGTTTCATGGTTGATCTTTCGAACATGGAGCGATGCAGAAATGTAGGCCGGACCAAGCGCAGCGCCGTTCCGGC
>JAYTAK010001240.1:0-5952 GCA_043737515.1 Candidatus Kuenenia sp.
TAATACACGGCGGGTTGATCACATTCACCTGAGCCCGTGGATGTCCCCAGATAAACATGCCTTCCAGATGATCCACCAGATCGCGTGACACCAGTTCGACGGTACTCATCGCTTCGGGAACTCGTGCATCCATCGCCGCTGCGAAGTTGACTTCTCGCGGCTCACCCAGAATCGGGCGATGCGACTTCATCTTGTCCACCCGATCCAGCGCACGCAGGACCGAGAACACGAACCACGCATCATGTTCCTGATCAGAAACCGGTTGCGGGAACGCACGTCGCAAGAGGTTGAGATTGTCTCGGTAGTTGGTCATAAAGCAACGCTCGTGTAAGACGATTCTGGCTCGGAGCCGACATCAAGGTCTTAGCTGTCTGTGAGGGGAACCCTGGTGTATGTTACGCCGTCAGGAATCTTCCGGGAGCTGGACTTCTTCTGGCCTGAGCCTGCCTTGGCTGCCGCGCCGGACAGTCAATACGTAAATGGTGTCGCCGCGCACAGTAAAAACAGCGCGGAAGGCCGGACGAAACCCGGAGCCAAGGAGTCGGTCGCGAATCTCGTAACGGAATTGGCCGTTCTCTTCAGACAGTGCGTGACTCTCAGGTTGCAGTGAAATGGAGTCAAGTTGATGATAAACTAAATCGAACCAGACAGCGGCCTGTTTGATTGAGTGATTCATGGCCCACCATTGAGCGTTCGCCTCGATTTCCGCAACCGCTCGGGGAAGTATGATCACGCGAAAGGTCATTTTGGTTGAGGAAATCCTAACCGTGATCGAAGATCGGCAAACGCCTCATCAAGTGGCTGTCCCTGGCCTGCCTCCATCTGCGCCAGCCCCTCAGCGATAGCCTCGTGATCCTGCTCCCGACGCAAGGCGTCCATTGCTCGGCGATGCGTTTCACTGTCGATGAGAACGTATCGGCGCTGCGTCTGCGGATCGACAACTTCAAGTTCGCTGTCACCGGATGTGTGGAGTGCGTCTGCAAGTTCCTGGGTGATTTTCATAATCATCGCCGGATGATACACGGCAGCATTGCCCGTGCAAAGCACAATTGAATTCAAAACCCGTCGCGAACGTGCGGGCCGCAATTGCGGGGAATCGAAGCTCTGCCCGGATCTTTCTCGTAACGTCCTGCAAATGGCCGTGGACCGGCGGCTGACGACTGTCCGCTGTGTCATGTTTTGCTGCCCCGCCTGAGCACTTCCTTTCTCTGCTGCGGATGCGTACCATCACCAATGTGATCTTTCGTTCGCTTTGTTCCAGCAGAATTCCCCATGAACGCCGTCTCCGAAGTCCTGACACTTGGTCGCAATATCACGCTGTTTCCTGTCATTCACGGCAGCGGAGACTTTGCAGTCGAAGTGCGGCGATTGATGTTGTCTCAGAAATTTGCGTGCCTTGCCGTGCCGCTGCCGCCATCGTTCCAGCAGGAAGTGGAAGCTGCCGTCGAGCGTCTGCCTGTGGTCTCCGTGGTGCTGCAACGCGAACCCATGACGGAGTTCAGCGGAACGCAGACCGATTTTGAAACGGGTCACGAAATTGACGCCGACGAAATGGAACGTCCCGTCGCAAGTTACGTCCCGATCGATCCCTGTCAACCCGTGATTGCTGCCTTACGCATCGCGCGACAGGAACGCATGGTCCGCGCCTTTATTGACATCGAAACAGATCGCTATGTTCCTCGCACAGCAGTGCTGCCCGATCCGTACGCACTGAAGCGTGTCAGGCCGGAGCAGTTTGCGGCCGCCGTATTGCCCGTGTTGCCCGCTCCGGAAGATGAAGAACAGCAGACTCGGATCAACTGGATGGCCAGTGAACTGCATCGATTATCGATGCGGTTTGAATCCGTGTTGTGTCTGTGCAACATCATGGACTGGCCCTGGCTGAGGGATGCATTCAACAGTGCGACCGAACGGCCCGCAGATCCCAACTGGTCAGAAACATCGCCGGAAACCTACACCGTATCACCGCGCACGCTGGCATTCGTGTTAGGCGAACTGCCGTTTATCACCGGGCAGTATGAACAAGCGCGAGCCGATCTGGATGACGATGAGAACATGTCGATCGACGGGATCAAATCGCTGCTGATTTACGCCCGCGGAAAGTACCGGGACGAATTCAAATCCCGCGCGAGACGGATCACACCGTTCCTGCTGCTGAATTGTCTGAAGTACATCCGGAACCTGTCGCTCATGGAACGACGGTTTACACCCGATCTGTACACGCTGGTCGTTGCGGCGCAGCAGACGGCCGGAGATCAATTCGCAATCCATGTGGCAGAATCGGCACGCGACTATCCGTTTGCTCCCGCGCCAGATCTCCCCGAAGCTCGCTTTGGCATCGATCGCGTGCTGCTGCCGGACGGTACGGAACTGAATCCTGTCAGCCGTCTGCCCGGACATCCGGTCGTCTGGCGAAGTTGTCGCCTGAATGCGCGGCCCGATCTGAAGTCACAGGTCGAATGGCAGAAGTCGTGGAATCCGTTTGGGCAATGCAGTTGGCCTCCGGAAGATGTTTCCATCGAACGCTTCCGCACGCACGTCAAGGATGTAGCACTCGATCTGATCGGAAACGACCTGGCGAAAACCGAAAAATTCACGTCCAGCATGAAAGACGGGCTCGATATTCGCGAGACACTGCGGAATTGGCACGTCGGTGAACTGCACGTCAAAGTATTTCCACCCGCGCGAGGCAAAATTGACTGTGTGGTGATGCTGTTCGATTCACCAGCGGATCCACGGGAATATCCGTGGCGCATCACATGGCACGCTGAGCATCATGACGAATCGACATTGTCACTCTTCGCCACCAGCTTTCTCGAAGAAATGGTCGGCCCCGGAATCGCGCTGGCACGCTACGGCGGCTGCATGTTCCTGTTTCCGCCGCGACCGATTCAGGATATCTGGCGTGATCCGCAGTTTGACTTTGTGGACACGCTGGAGGAACGTCTGCTGGCCGCGGGTCTGCATTATTCGACTGAGCGGCATGTGGCCCTGATGAGCTACCAGCCGCCGGGAGCCGGATGGCGCCGCCTGGCGACCAAGTACAAGAAGAAGATCGTGCATGTTCCGTTAAGTCGGTTTGGTGCGGCCACGATTGAAAAACTGCGGATGTTCCATGTGCTGAATGGACACCATGTCAGAAGCTTCGCGGAGCATTTCATCCGGAAACCGTAGTTGCAGCAAGGCTGGCCAGTTTGTGAGAATACAGTAGGGTGTGTGGAGCGGAGCGCAACACACCACTCCGGATCCGCCTGCATGAATGGTGCGTTTCACGCACCCTACAGGAATCGCAGTGTCCCGCTTGACCTTGAGCGCAGGGAAACTACGATTCCGCCTGACGACGACAACTGAACATGTCTATCCCCGCCAGAATGCTGCCGGGAATTATGTGCGACAACTACGATTGCAGACTTGCCGGGAGTGAGAATAATGGACCAGGACGAAATCCTGATGGATGCCGAAGAGCGGATGGAGAAGGCCGTGAACGTGCTGGCCAATGCCCTAAAAGGCATTCGCACCGGGCGGGCCAATCCGGGACTGGTGGATTCGGTGCGCGTTGAATACTACGGTTCGCCGACACCGCTGAAACAGATTGCCAACATCAGCGTCCCGGAACCTCAGCAGATCCTGATCCGACCGTTTGACACGAGCATTCTGGATGCGATTGCGAAAGCGATCACGGCAAGTGAACTCGGGATGGTGCCCAACAATGACGGGCGCGTGATTCGCCTGAACGTGCCACCGCTTTCGACGGAACGCCGCAAGCAGATGGCGAGTCGCATCAAAGACCTGGCCGAAGAATCCCGCGTTGCAATTCGCAACGTCCGCCGCGATGCGAACAAGAGTGCGGATAACTCCGAAAAAGACAAGTCGATGTCGGAAGATGACTGCAAGCACACCAAAGAACAGGTTCAGGAACTGACCAAGAAGTATGAAGGCATCGTGAACGATCGAGCAGCCGGTAAAGAAAAAGAAGTCATGGAGAATTGATGTTTACCTGCGAGATTTTCCTCAACAAATTCAATCGTGCTTATCTGGATAATCTGCTGAAGGATTTTCCGGATGATCAGCTTGATTTTCAGCCCCATCCGGAGCTGCACTCCGCCCGCTGGATTCTGGCCCACCTGGCGATCGTGTCCGACTACGCTGCCAAGATGATGGATCTGCCGTCGCTGTGTCCACACACATGGCATGTCGCTTACGGTCCAGCATCAAAGCCTGGGACGTCTGACAAGATAAATCCGACGCGAACTGAGTTGCTGGCGGCAATCGAAGAAGGTTATTCCAGGGTTTGCTTTTCCCTGCCGACAGTCTCGACAGAACATCTCAGCGTGCCCCACGGCATCGCGCTGCTAGACGGAACTCTGCTCAAAACGCGAGGCGATCTTGTCTGCCACATTCTGACCACTCACTTCGCTTTGCATCTCGGACAGTTATCGACGAATCGCCGCATGCTGGGGCGACCACCGCTGTTTTAGCGGGTGCGGAGTTTGCCGCCATCGAGCGCGGATTATCAGCGGCCATCACCCGGAATCGGCTCCTGGCCACCATTGCGGCTTGTCAACCTGGAGCCGTGATTCCATTGATCCCCTCTTGCCTCTCCGCCCGAGCCGCAAGCACCCAAAAACTCGTCAGCCTCGTCATCTGAATTGTTCTCAGAAAAACAACACTCTCAACGTCTGCTGAGCAGACTACAATTACGCCAATCGCCGCGACCGGAATCGCAGCCGCCAGGCAAATCGACGTGACAAGCCCTTCGTCACCGTGTAGACTCAGTCGTTCCGTTGAGTGACCTCGATTGATTCCGCAGACTTGCGTCCAATCCCACGAGGCGGAAAAGTTCAACGCACGATCTATACGTCGGCTAATCGCCCGCCGCATAGATCGCAATTCGTTGGGCGGCGATGTCATGACAGTCAGGAGGGAATGGGTTTCGAATGCCGACTATCTTGCGAAGCGGTCCATACCGTTTCTACTTCCACAGCCATGAGCCCAACGAGCCGCCACATGTCCATGTCGATCAGGACGATTTGTCGGCCAAGTTCTGGCTGGAGCCAGTCGGGCTCGCACGAAATCGCGGATTTACGCCTAAAGAATTGCGTCGGATTCAAAAACTAGTGATTGAAAATCAAGTCGTATTTTTGGAGGCTTGGCATGGGCATTTTGGCACTGACGGCTGATGAGCGAGTCACAGACGTCAAGATTACTAAAGACACATTGAGCGTCGCGTTGAAGGACGGGCGGACCATCATCGTGCCGCTCGCTTGGTATCCACGCCTGTTCAACGCGACCGCTGCCGAACGAAAGAACTGGCAAGTCGCAGGTGGGGGTTACGGCATTCATTGGCCAGACATCGACGAGGATTTGAGTACCGAGGGGCTACTCCGAGGTGCGCCTGCGCCACGCGAGGCAAAGGCCAGCGCCCGGAGCAACTCAGGCCGCCGAACTAGGCGGTGAACCCGAGCGGCGGACCGGGTGGATTTTGAAATCATTGTTACTTGGCCGCCGCCGGGTTAGATGTACCGGTTAAAGTCAAGAGCCGGGCGGGTGATGCCCACAGGGTTTCTTGTGTTTGTTTCCTATGTGTTTCTGGCTCCCTGGTGGCAGGTACGGCAGGGGGACTCCGAAGGTTTTCGCGAGGTCTGCGGCGGCTTCGGAGAGGTCGAGTTTTTTGTACGCTTTCCAGAGGTCCAGCACGTTCCCCTGAACGCCGCACGCAGGGTCGAAGCAGCGGAACACCTGACGCTTGAGATTCGCGGAAAACTTCCGTCCTGATGTGGCGTCCGGTTCGTGAATCGGACAGGGGCTGTGGTGCTGGACGGTCGAGATGGGCTCTCCGCTGATTCTTTCAAAAACCTGTTGCAGCGGCACCAGGTCTCGCAGTACCCTGTAGTCGATCGGCGGACGACCTGCCTTCTCCACGACGTGAACTGCGGCTGGTTCCGAGGCTAC
>JAYTAK010001241.1:0-5945 GCA_043737515.1 Candidatus Kuenenia sp.
TCGCTCTCGATGCGATTCCGACGAATGCGCTGACCCTGACAGATGAAGCCCTTGTGGCTGGCCCCGCCGATCCGTCTCCCGGTACGATCCTGCTGGATGCCGCGCCGCCGATCCTGCTGCGCGGCCTGTCAGCCGTGTTGCCTGTGCGCGTCCTCCCGTTGACGGAACAGTCGCCGCCGTTCGTACGTTTTGAAATGACAACCACCGAGCCCGTTCGACGTGAAGATCCGAACAAGCCTGACTCACCGGTCAAGCCCAATATCGCGCTGAGTGATTTCCAGTTCGGGGCTGTTTCACAGGGCGTCATTCAACTGACGGTGCGCGTACCGACCGACACACCTTCCTACGCGATCTATGTGGTGATCTCGGCCGACTTTGTCACTCAGCCACTGGCATCGGGAATCGGCTCGCGTGCGTGGACAGCACCGACGACGCTGTTCATCGAAGACGCGGTCACCGTCGCACCGGTGGCCGATGTCAAAGGCACCAAGGCCGGTGGGGCGATCATCACGGGAACCTTGCAGCGTCATCCATCGTACGATGGTGAATTCACAGTCATGCTGGACGGTCTGCCCAAAGAATACGCCGCAGCACCTGCCACCGTCGCTGCTGGCCAATCGGCCTTCTCCCTGAACCTGACACTCCCCGAATCCGCCACGCCCGGCGAGATTCCAAATCTGACTGTCCGAGCCCAGGTTGCCAGCGGCTCGACCATCAGCAAACCCGTGGCCGTGAAAGTCGCGGTGGAGTAGAGAAACCGGTGTGTTCCGCTGGCGCTGCACACACCCTACTTGAATCGCCAACTCGCGCCAGAAACTGGAGTCGAAGGTCACCGTGATTCTCAGGCGGCTTCGGTAATTTTTGCCGATCTGCCCCGTGAGTTTTCAGAATCGCTTCGATGCAATTCCGGCATGTCCACCAACGGTCCAAAGTCAGGAAAGCTGCGATGAGATTGCCGATTGCGGAGACTTCGCGGCTAAGCCGAATTGTGTGCTGAGGAATCGTCGGATTCCCTGTCAGGCGACAGAATTCAATAAATCACAGGCGCGGATGCCGGGGCTAAGGAACCGATACGAAAGAAGCCCCCGATCGAGCTATTTCCACACCGTGTGGGCTCAGGGATTTTCGTCTCATCATTCGCCGATCGCAGTGACTCCGGCGAGTTTTGATGGCAGATAAATCGGGCTCTTGCCTGTTTTCATTCGGGAGGAATGAGGGCTGGCAGGAACTCACGGAAGAGAGAGAATAAAAAATGATACGGCGAACATGGAAGTCATTCCTCACGGGTATGGCACTTGTCGGCGGGATGACGGTAGCCAACGCTGCCTTCGCCGCTGACGGCTGCTGCACACCTGCCGGAGTTGACTGTAAACAGTGTGAACAGATTTTTGCTGACGCGGGTACGAAGCTTACGGAGCAGTTGGCAGGCATGAGCTGCTGCGGCAACGGTTGCTGTGCGACCGGCAGTTGCTGTGCTCCGACATCGGTTTGCGATCCGGGATGCACGGATACCTGCGGCGACGCTCTGGCAGACGCATGTGGTGAAGGTTGCGGTGAAGGTTGCGGTGACGGTTGCGGCGAAGGCTGCGGCCTGTTCGGTGACGCAGGCAGCGGAATCACTTTTGGTGGCTGGACGCAGTTTGGCTACCAGGACGGACCAGACGGTGCCTTCACTGGCAACGGGGCGTTTAACAACGTCAACTTTGGTCCTGCCGCAGGATTTGGAAACGCCAAAGAATGGAACAAGTTCAACCTGAACCAGCAGGGTTTGTACGTCAACAAAACAGCCGATGGCAGCAACGGCCTTGGGCTTGGTTTCCGCGCTGAAATGATCTATGGCGTAGACGGTAACGAAGCTCAGTCGTTCGGCAACAACCCCGGACGCTGGGACTTCCTCAACGGCTGGGACCACGGGACTTACGAATGGGCACTTCCCCAGTTGTATGCGGAAGCGGCGATGGGCGACCTGTCCGTGAAAATCGGTCACTTCTATACGCCAGTTGGCTATGAAGTAATCCCATCCGGTGGCAACTTCTTCCTCAGCCGCCAGTTGACCTTCTACAACAGCGAACCGTTTACTCACACCGGTGCCCTCGGCACCTACAAAGCCGGCGACAACCTGCAAGTGCTGGGCGGTTGGGCCTCAGGCATGGACACAGGGTTTGATCGCCTAAACGGTGGCAGCGTCTTCATCGGCGGCTTCATCTACAACGTATCAGAATCGACGGCATTGACTTACATGACGTGTACCGGAAACATGGGTGCACGTGGTGACGGATCAATCAACAGCATCTTCCTGACACAAACCTGGTCGGACAAGATTTCATCCGTTCATCAGTTTGACGTGCTGAATTCCAATCTGGGAACCGATTTTGCCACGACCGGGATTGCGGACAACTCAACGGGTCAGATCAACTACCTGTTCTACACCATCAACGACAAGTTGAAAGCCGGTCTTCGACAGGAATGGTTCAAAGCCGACGGGACGTCTTACAACACCATGACTTACGGCGTGAATATCAAGCCGATGGAAAACCTGACGATTCGTCCGGAATACCGTCAGATGTGGGCTCCGGGAGCTGCGAACTCCGCACTCGCTCCCGGCCATGACACTCTCTTCAACTCGAACGTCTTCGGTATCGACGCCATCATCACCTACTGATTTCAGCAGGCTGAACCAGGCGACAACCTAAGAACCATGACCGCAGCGGAGCATCTTTGTTCCGCTGCGGTTTTCTTTTTGCCGAATCCTGCGATCTGGTACCAGCGGCTTCGTGCCGGAAGCGTCCGTGTTCAATACACTGCACGTCTGGTTCGGTGAGCCCAATTGTTGTAGACGAAGTCTTGAGACTTCGGGTTGAGACGCGGCCCGCACCCGAATTCTTACGAATCCGGCTACCTTAGTGCTGCCCACGCGGACACAGCTTCCCGTTGTAAGGCGGATCCGACAGTATTCTTCCCAAGGAACGTTCTCACAGTGTCGCTCGAAAAAGCTGATGCGCTCGTCATTCGGCAGGTGGATTTCAGCGAATCCAGCCGGGTTGTCACGTTCTTCAGTCGCGAATTTGGTAAGTTCGCGGCTTTAGCGAAGGGGGCGAAGCGTCTGAAAGGACCTTTTGATGCTGCTCTTGACCTGCTTTCCGCGTGTCGCGTAGTCTTTATCAGGAAATCTTCCGGCACTCTCAATCTGCTCACGGAAGCGCGCCTCATCAGCCGCTTTCAGCCGCAGAATACGGGAGGCAAAGGTGGTTTGAGCAGTCTTTATGGCGGCTATTATGTCGCGGAATTGCTGAGCGGACTGACGGAAGATTTCGATCCGGCTCCGGAAGTTTACGATCTTGCGATCTCCACGTTGTCAGCCCTTTCTTCCCCTGAAATCCTTTCTTCTCCCGTCATTATTCACTTCGAAATCTCTCTTCTGCAGCTCATTGGTCTGCTTCCCAATCTGTTTGAATGTTCCGTGTGTGGTGAGGCCGTGCAAACCGGCAAACAGTTTGCGCATTGGGTCAGCCAGGGCGGTGTGCTTTGTGGAGCTTGCCGACGTGAGGAGTTCGCTGGAGTTTCCATTTCATCTGGTTCGATCGAAATCCTGCGTCGTCTGACTCAGGAAACCGCAGCCACCGTCAATAGTATTGAGTTTACCAGAAAACAGTCCGAGGAGTGTCACAAGCTGGCCGTATCGGCGATTACTCACGCTCTCGGGCGTCGACCATCGACATTGCGGTACGTTCAGATCTGACGACATCAACTTCGCCCACGCATCAGGACATTATTCACCATGCAGCTTCGCAGGATGCTCGACCGCCGAAAGGAATCGGCCCGTCGCTCCCGATCTGACGATCGGCTCGACGCGCGAAGCCCTGCGCTCGTTTTCGGGATGCGAGGCCTGTTGATTCCGGGTGTGTTGTTGCTGTGCGTGCTGTCGGGATGCTCAACATTTTCGCGTGATGGCGATTCGGGCATGCTGGATATTTCCAGTATGCTCAAACCCGGTTCGATTCGCGGTCCGCTCGAACGCTCACTCTTCGGCGAGGACAATCCGCTGGAAATGGGGAAGCGGTTTACTGAAGAGGAACGCCGCCAGGTGCAGCAATGCCGTGTGGCTTTTGAGCGTCGCAACTACGACCAGGCGATCAAGCTCAGCAAGAAAGCGGCGAAGAAATTCAAAGAGACGTCACTGGGCGAAGAAGCTCAGTTCTATCTGGCGGAGTCGTATTACGCTCAGGGCGAATTTGGCAAAGCACAGGACGGGTACGATCAGTTGTTCCAGGACTATCCTTCGACACGCTATGTCGAACCGGCCACACGGAGGCTGTTTGCGATCGCACGGACATGGCTGGAAGTCACAGATCCCGTGGCGAAGAACGCCATCCGTCAAGTGAGTGGCGAAAAGGTCATCGAAGACAAAACGCCTGCGAAACGTTCGAACGATCCGACGATCCGTGTTCCGATTCTGCCGAATTTTCACGACCAGTCGCGTCCCTGGTTCGACACGCAGGGCAACGCGCTCAAATGTCTGAAATCCATCTGGATGAATGATCCCACCGGACCATTGGCAGATGACGCTTTGATGCTGACGGCGACGTACTATCAACGCAAGCAGAAATTCGTCGAAGCCGATCGCTACTTCGAGATTCTGCGCGATGAGTATCCGGACAGCCCGCATCTGGAAGATGCATTCGTACTCGGAGCCCATGTGAAACAGATGAGTTATCAGGGGCCGTACTACGAAGGTCGCGAACTTAAGGGTGCTCAGAAGCTGAAGGAACAGTCCCTGCATTTGTTCCCGGCATCCGAGGTCCGGCAGCAACTGCGGACAGACCTCCAGAAAATCTATCTGCAGGAAGCCGAACGATTGTGGTGTGAAGTTGAGTACTATCAGAACAAACGCAATCCACGAGCGATCACGATTGCCTGTATTCAACTGATCAATGAGTATCCCGATACGAATTATGCCAGAGACGCACGAGCTATCCTGAAAACCATCGATCGCCGTGAACTTCAGGGACTTCCGGAAGTTACTGAGTTCCTGAAGTCAATGCCTGCCAATGAGTCGCCGCCGTCGGAGTCTCCTGGCAACAGACAGGCCCCCGTGAAGTCGGTGAGCGAATCAACGGGTGACGAAGACCGTGGCGGTCGCGTGACGCTTCCATAAAATCAGCCATGACGCGGTTCCATGTTTTGCAGAATTCTCAATCTGATGCTTGTCTTCAGCGTCGTCGCCATCGCTGGATGCGGTTACACGCTTGGAACGCAGACACTGCACGATGTGCGTACCGTTCACGTCCCCGTGTTCAAGTCTGATTCATACCGCCGAAATCTGGATTATCTGCTCACCGAAGCCGTGCAGCGTGAGATTCGCACGCGGACGCCGTATCGACTTGAAGATGCCGAAACGGCCGACACGATTCTCAAAGGCCGCATCGTTGAAGTCCGCAAGTCTGTGCTCAGCGAAACGCGCTTCGACGATCCGCGCGAACTGCAACTGATGCTGGGGGCGGAAGTGACATGGGTCGATCGCCGCAGCGGACAGATTCTGCATCAGGAAACATTTCCGGTCGGCCCGCAACTGACTCAGCAGGCCAGCAATGTCAGCTTCGCACCGGAAGTCGGGCATTCGCTCGCGACCGCACAGCAGGAAGCCGCTCAGCGTCTTGCGTCTCGCATCGTCGATCTGATGGAAGCCCCGTGGTAGCGGTTCCTCAATCCTTGTAGCAACTCATTCTGGAAACCGCCGATATGCCGTTTGTGACTCCCGTCTCCGCTGAACAGGCTGCTGACAAAGCGGCTCAGACGTATGACCGCATCCGCGAAATCTTTGAAGTCACAGAGATCCCGGAGATCTTTCAGTACATGGCCAACGTGCCAGCGTTCATTCACGACTTCTTCATGAACTTCCGCAAGTTTGTGCTGACTGCCGGAAAGCTCGATGAAAAGCGTAAACT
>JAYTAK010001242.1:0-5945 GCA_043737515.1 Candidatus Kuenenia sp.
AAAAGCATGGCCATCTGTGAGACAGTTGCCGTAGGGTGTCGTACAGCGCAGCGAAACACACCATCTGCAAATCGCAATCAACTCGTTCAGGCTTATCCAGGTTCAATTTGAGAAGCGGAGTTTCGCAGGATGGCCCAGCGCCCAACGGCTGATGGAATGGTAGAATCTCAACTGCCGTTCGTCTTAGTGCGTCAGTCATGCCGGACACGGACCATTGCCATGCCACTGAATCATTTCGCCAATTCCCCTACAATGATGACAATCGTGAACTCTGCAAAATATCAAAGTCGTAGCTCCTGGAAAGACGATGTCAGCAAAGGTCTGAAAAGAACTGTGGTTTTTTTGGGCCAACTCTTGTAAGAATACCGTTTTCGAACGGTTTCCAGCTGTCGCCGTCATCGTTCATCCCCCTCTGAACGCTGGCGGCGATTTTTTTTGGATCAAACTTATGACGCGACGCAAACGCCCTCCTGAAGGCCGTTCGTTTGCAGTCTCAACCTTTCGAGATCCTGCAAGCTGGCTTCCCGGATTTATCACGTATCTCGATGCTGAATGCGGGATGGCGCAGAACACGCTGACTGCGTATGGTCGCGATTTGGAACGATTCTTCGCCTGGAATCGCGATACCGGCAAGGTCGGGATTCACGACATCGGCGTCGCGACGATTACGGCATTCCTCGACTACCTGCAGAACCTGGGACTGGCCGCCAGCAGCGTTGGACGCAATCTTGTCGCAGTGCGGATGTACTTCCGCTTTCTGATGCTGGAAGGTGTCGTTGCGGAGAGTACGGTGGACCTTGTGAGTTCGCCGAAACTCTGGGAACGCCTGCCAAAGGTGCTCAGCCCGGAAATGGTCGATGCCTTGTTGATGGCACCCATCGGCTCGATCGACAGATACTATCTTCGAGACCGCGCGTTGCTGGCTGTGATGTATGCAACCGGTTGCCGCGTTTCAGAAGTCGTCGGCCTAAAACAGCAGGACGTGCAACTGGATGAAAACTACTGTCGCTGCACAGGCAAGGGCAACAAGCAACGCCTCGTCTCATTGAATCCTGTGGCGACAGACGCGATTCGAAAATACCTCGACCTTGAACGTCCGGATCTTGTGGTTGTGGCGGGATCCGACAGCGGGCATTTGTTTCTCACACGCAGTGGACGGATCATGAACCGCGAATCCGTATGGGCTCTCGTGCAGCGATATGCCGCGCGCGTCGGATGTGCAAAGGAAGTCAGTCCGCATACGTTACGGCACAGTTTTGCCACGCATTTGCTGGCAGGCGGTGCGGATATCCGAGCCCTCCAGGAAATGCTGGGGCACTCCAGTATCCGCACCACGCAGATTTATACGCACGTCGAACACAGCCGCCTGAAGTCCGTCCACAAGCAGTGCCACCCGCGTGGCTGAGATTTGGTAACGGATTCGCGGCAACTGCGACGTACCCGAGTCACGCGATGCGTTACACCGCGCACGGGAAACAATCACACAATTGGACACGGTGCGCGTCGGCGTTTTCAGAGATTGGTACGGGCCGTTCACGCCGATGTCGCGTGTTCCGCCTCGTTGTTCTGGGCGATTTTTGTCATTCGGTTGTCCCCATTCGGTTGTCCCCATTCGGTTGTCCCCATTCGGTTGTGCAATTCATGCGACGCAGTGGCACAACCGAATGAAAGACAACCGAATGAAACGCACGGACAACAAAGCCAGGGACTGCAGCATGAACGCTGCTCGAACATCTAGCTTTTCAGGATTTCGAACACGTGTCACTCATGTCCGCACGAGGTATAAGCGAAGCGCAAAGCTCCACTTGCGAAAGCGTAATAGAATGGTGTGTTCCGCTGTCGCTCCACACACCCTACTTTGCGTCGACTCCTGAACGGAATCGGAACAGGCTGCCGAATGGTGTGGTGAAGTAGACGTCGCCTTTCTCGTCTTCTCCGAAACTCATGACTGGCAGCGGCGGCTTGTCACCGGTGAGTGAATAATTCGCCACGACTTTGCCCGCAGCTTCGTCATATTCCAGCGCCCAGAGCAAACCAGAAACATAGTCGGCGTAAATGTACTTGCCGACCAGTTCGGGCACTCGAGTCCCGCGGTAGACCGATCCGCCGGTGATCGACTTTCCGATGTCGTGATGGTATTCCAGGATCGGGTCGATGAGATCAGGACGGTCAGCATCGTTTCCATCCGGTCGGAACCAGTGCTTCGCTTCACGGATGTTCCAGCCGTAATTCCCGCCGGACTTGATGATATTGATTTCTTCCCAAAGATTCTGCCCGACGTCGCCGGCCCACAGTGTTCCGGTCTTGCGATCGAATGCCATCCGCCAGACGTTGCGCAGTCCATAGGCATAAATCTCTTCACGTACGGGAACCATTTTCCCGCGCGGCCCTCCAGGCACAGTCTTGCCGACAAAGGGATTGTCTTTCGGGATGCTGTAGTTCTTACCGTCAGCCTTATTGTCGATATCAATCCGCAGGATCGATCCCAGCAACGTGGTCAGATTCTGGCCGTTTCCGTGCGGATCATTCCCGCTTCCGCCGTCACCGAGCGCGATGTACAGGAACCCGTCGCTGCCGAACGCAATCGTGCCGCCGTTGTGATTCCAAAATGGCTGCGGCACGCGAAGGATCACTTCTTCAGACGCTGGATCTGCGACGTTGGGATTGTCCTTTGACACGCGAAACCTTGAAATCTTTGACAGGAGATCCGCTTCCGTGGAAGTGTAGTACACAAAGAATTCGCCGTTCTGCTTGAACTTCGGATGAAAGGCAAAGCCCAGCAGACCTTCTTCGTTCTTATCGTCCCTGTAAACAACATGGTCTTCGATGTCCAGAAACACAGTGGCTTCTTCGGTTTCCTGGTCGTTCTTGAAGACCTTGATGATTCCTTCCTGCTCCGCGACAAACACACGATTGCTGCCATCGCCCGCGTGCGTCACCACAATCGGACGTGTGAATTCCAGATTGGGAAAAGCACGTTCGGTGCTCACTGCCAGAGGCGTGTCCGCCACCGCATCACCGGCGATCACATCCGTGCAGGGCAACCAGCCGAAAAGTATCACGATCCCAGGAATTAAACTCGCCACAACTCGCTTCACAGCTTTCTCCTCTTCAAATTCCGATTCATCAAAATCAACAATGCCACCAAACAGTATCGTTTACATCGATATTGTAGACATGTCCTGCACGGGCGGAAGTCAACGGGATTCATTCACGGAAAAATCGAATACCAGCGCCCGATGATCTGATCCATTGGCTTCCAGAATGACCCTTCGATCACAGCGCAGGTCCTGGCTGTGCAGACCGTGATCCAGGATCAGACCAAATGGAAACGCATTCCAGCGATACCATGTCGGCTGCAGCCCTTTTCCGGCAGCGGCATTTTGTAGTCCGGTTGAAGTCAGAAAATCTCCAAATAACGGTGACCACGGCGTCAGATTCAGGTCCCCGAGCAGAATCATCGAACGAGCCGATTCGACTTGCTGCTGCTTGCGGATTCGCTGGGCCAGTAACGCCAGATGCTGATTTCGGTGACCGAAGTTTCTGGCTCCAACCGGTGGCAGCGGATGTGTGGCGATGACATGAACCGTGCATGACGGAAGCTGAATATCTGCTTCAATCGACGGCAGGATCGGTGCGTTCAGATGAAACACATGCCCGTCCGAGAGGGGATAACGGGACCACAGGCCAATACCAAAATTGCCGTCGTCCTGAGATTCTGCCACGAAGTATTTATGGGTCGCTGAGAATTCTCTGTGTAACGACGCCTCAAGCACTGAACTGAGTTCCAGGATCGCGATGACGTCCGGATCAGCATTACGAATTTGGGCTATGATCTGGTCGTGTTGCTGATTTCGTGTGAGAACATTCGCCAGAAACACTCGCAGTCGCTGTTCGTCCTTTGCCACAATGGCGGATTGGACAGTCTCGTTGGATTGCTCGGCCTCAATCACGTTCGCTTGAAATGCCGAATGCAGCGACGTTGCCTGCCACAGCGTCAAGGCCGTCACAACCAGCAGGATTCTCCAGCGCCGCAATATCAACAGCAGCAACGTCGCTGCCAGCATTCCTATCATCAACTGCACTCGAAGATTTGCAATCAGATCAGCCACCCACCAATGCCGCGCAGACAAGGTGAGGATCGAACTCGCAGCCACGAGTCCTGCCAACCCGTCAACTCGCCGCTGCCACCTGCCGGTTGGCTTTGCTTCAACTTGTGTCAAAAGATTCTCCCCGTTCGCCGTTCATCCTTGGCCCGGGCTTCGCCCGCAACCGAATCTCTTCTGCCGCATTGCGGAAAACTTCTCAGTAAAACCAAACTCCCAATGTTTGCTGAGCAGAACCTCTTCCCCGACTGGGTCGTCCCGGTGAACGCGCGGGAAATATGAACCAACGAATCCAGAATTGAAAGCCATCGACATCTTCGGACCATCGACCGGGGATTCAGTTCTTTCAACTGTGCAGGTCGCAAGGGCGATGAAACCATTGATGCAATCATTTGAGCAAAGCTACCTGTTGATGCCTGATAGTCTAACGAGGAAGCGTCGAATAGAGAAAATACGCAGTACCACTAACAATCTGTCAAATTATTTCATTTTAGTGACTGAAATAGTTGTATTATCATTCACATCCTGTCATATTCGGTGACCAACTACGCTTTGCAGGGGCGGGAATTCAATGATTGTGGATGAACGTCGTGCAAAAATACTGAGAATTGCTGAGGAATTGGGGTTCGTTTCGCTTCAGAGGCTGGTGACAGAAATTGACGCAAGTGAATCCACGATTCGACGGGATTTGGAGTATCTTGACGCGATGGGCCAGATCCAGCGGACTCGCGGTGGTGCTTCATTTCTCGGTGATTCACTTTCGGATTTTGATGCACGGAAAAGCCGGGCGTCTTTTGAAAAACAACAAATTGCTCGTCGTACGGCGGACCTGATTTCTTCCGGGGAAACAGTGCTGCTGGATGGCGGGACCACGACATTGGAAGTTGCACGTTATCTAACCGGCAAGTCACTGCAGATCCTCACGAATTCTTTGCCCATCGCTTCGTTACTAATGAATCGTCCTGAAATCGAGCTGATTTTCATCGGCGGTTACGTCTATCCCAAGACCGGAGTGGCTTTGGGTGAGCAGGCGGTAGAGGCTTTGCGGAAAATGCACGCTGGTCGGCTGGTAATGAGTACAGGTGGAATAACGGCGGAAGGTCTTTTTAATAGTAACGCTCTGTTGGTCGATACAGAACGACAGATGATCCGTGCTGCGGATCGCGTGACTTTGGTGGCGGACAGCAGCAAGTTCGGGCAACGGGCATTATCAATGCTGTGTCCGCTGAGCGATGTGCATGAAATTGTGACGGACGATGGAGTGTCCGAGGAATGGCGGGCTGTGATGGAGTCTGCCCAAATTCGCATGGAAGTTGTTACGAGGTAGTTTTCAGTGTTCAGTTTTCAGTGTTCAGAGAATCGCAGTCATTCTCTTCACTGAAAACTGAAAACTGAAAACTGAAAACTGAAAACCGGAGCGACAGTGACAGCAACATTGAATCCTGCGGACGTCGAACGAGTCGTTCGAGATGTGCTCAATCGGCACCTTGGATCTAGATCCAGCGGCGCAGCCCCGCAAAGCTCCGGCAGCAATATCCCCGTTCTGCGTTCCGCGCCGGTGCCGAACAGCCCGAGTACAACGCCATCCGCCGGCAAACGAAATCCATTGGTTGTCAACATTTCTGCCCGGCATGTGCATCTGACTCAGGAACACGTTGAAATCCTGTTCGGAGCTGGTGCCAAACTTACGCCGGAGAAGGATCTCTATCAGGACGGTTATTACGCTGCAAAAGAAACAGTGGCCGTGGTTGGCCCGCGTCGCCGGATGCTGCCGAACGTGCGAGTGCTCGGGCCATGCCGTGAAGATTCACAGGTCGAACTGGCGTTTACCGACGGCAT
>JAYTAK010001243.1:0-5940 GCA_043737515.1 Candidatus Kuenenia sp.
CGATTTCTTCCGGGAATCGCGCCTTATTCGTCTGGTGTCGTTGCGCTGCCGGGATTCGAAATCGTACATGCGGCTCTGCAGACTCCGCTGCCATGGCACCACGGCCTGAACGCCGCACGCCGGTATGTGGAAGGCAAAAAGCTGACTTGCCACAACCTGTGCGCTGTCGAATTACGATGTCCTCAGCCGTATACACTGGAAGGGTTCATTGATTTCAACAACCAGTACCGACGGCTGCTGAATGCCTGGGAGATGATGGTTGACGGACTCAATCCCGTCGCTCGCACCAACGTGGCACCTGTGCTTGATCCCCCGTCTGAAGCGATGCTGTTTGCGTTCTCGTACACCCGCCCTTCCGATCTTTCGCGCCCGACATTTGTCGTCGCGGGTGGTGGTGAATTGCCGGATGGCGAACTCGCGGAACGTCGCATCGTACGCGTTGGCGAAACCAGCCCGGATGCACTGATCGAAAAAGCTGAGTGCGTCGCCCAGATCATGAATTCGCGACTGCAGGGACTCGGCGGCAGCAGCGAACTGCTGACAATGCTGGACGTCTACACGGCTCACCCGCTGCGTCCGCTGCTGGAGAGCGTCCTCGTATCGCGGCTGCCGGCGATGGCGAGTCTGGGAGTTCACTGGTTCTATTCGCGGCCACCGATTGTTGATATCGAATTTGAAATGGACATGCGCGGCGTGGTGTGTGAGGAAGTGGTGGATTTAGCCGTGGGATAAGCTTCCAGCTTGTCAGGCGCGCAAATGACAAGCTGGAAGCTTATCCCACGATCAGGGCGGTCCACACGTCATCCATGATGAAGCGGTTCTATGACTTATCAGCGTCTCCACATTCTTGCCTTCTCTGTCTGCTGCCTGATGGGGATTCCATGGGCGCGGGCGGATGAGAAGGAGCCGGTCTTCGAGTCAGATATTCAGCCAGTTCTCGCAGGCAAGTGCGGGAAATGTCACAGCGACAAAGTCCGGAAAGGCGGACTTGATCTTTCGTCGATCGGCGGAATTCGTCAAGGCGGCGAGTCCGGTGAAGCGGCGGTGGCGGATACCGTCGATGACAGCTTGTTGTGGACGATGATCGACGGTGGCGACATGCCTCCTGAAGGACAGGACCCACTGACCATTGATGAGCGCGACCTGATCCGTCGCTGGATTGCCGCTGGCTCGCGGTCCGAAAAGCCAGCGAAAAGCCTGATCACGCAGCACGACGTGTTACCGATCGTGCTGCTGCGATGCACGGCCTGCCACGGGGCTCGATTGAATCAGGGTGGCGTCGATCTTCGAACTCCCCTCGCCATGCGACGCGGAGGAAAAAACGGTCCGGCTCTTGTTCCAGGCGATCCGGATGGCAGCCTGATGATTCAAAGGATCGAGAGCGAAGCCTGTCCACCTCGCGATTTGCTGCTGAAATTCTTCGTGAAACGTCCGCCTGCTTCCGAAGTGAAAGTGCTGAGAGAATGGATCGCAGCCGGCGCGCTGGAAGTCGATGTCGAGCCGGACGTTGCTACGACGGATCCGGATCCACTGGTGTCCAGCGAAGACCGGCAGCACTGGGCTTTTCAGCCGCCTGTGGCGACGCTCGATGTCAAATCCATCGACGACCATATCCAGAAAAAGCTGACAGACAATGGTCTGGACTTTTCACCCGAAGCGGATCGCGACACGCTTATTCGCCGAGCGTATCTCGACCTGATCGGAATGCCGCCGAGTCTTCCCGAGTGGAACGCATGGCGAAGCAGTGACAATCCAGACTGGTATCGCACCATGATCGATCAACTGCTGGCTTCACCGCATTACGGTGAACGCTGGGGACGCTACTGGCTTGATCTGGCGGGCTATGCTGATTCCGAGGGCGGCGTTTCTGATGATCCCGTCCGTGAGGTTGCCTGGAAGTACCGCGACTATGTGATTCACGCCTTCAACAGCGACAAACCGTACGACCGCTTTCTGCTGGAACAGATTGCCGGTGACGAATTGCTGGACTGCGAAAATGCACCGGTCGTCACCGAAGAGATGACCGAAAATCTGACCGCGACCGGGTTCCTGCGGATGGGCATCGATCAGACCGGTTCGCGCACGATGAATTTCGTCCCGGAACGCCTCGGCGTGATCAGCGATGCCATCACCGTACTTGGCTCAGGCGTGATGGGCCTGACCATGGAATGCGCCCGATGTCATTCGCACAAGTACGATGCGATTCCTCATCGAGACTACTATCGGTTCAAAGCCATCTTTCAGGGCGCTCTGGATGAACACGACTGGCTGAGTTTCAAAAACCGCTCGCTGGATGTGGCCACACCGGAACGCCGCACGAAAGTGGCTGAAGTGAATCCTCCGCTCATCGCCGAACTGAAAAAACTGGAGTCGCGTTTGAAGCAGGCTGTCAGCACCGCGCAGATCGAAACACTCTGGCAACATTATCAGGATCAATCCGAAGCTGACCGCAAGGAAACGCTGGCGGCTCTGAAGATCGCGGACAACAACCGCACTCTGCCGCAGCGTCTGCTGGTCGAGAATCTGCAGCGGGCCGAAGTCGTTCCGGATTCCGAGCAACCCGCAACTGTACTCGCAGCCCGCCGCGCTGTGAATGAAATTGAGCGTGAGATCGAACAGGTTCGCCAGCGGATGGAGCCGCCACTGGAGATCCGAGCCTTGTGGGATCGCGGAGATCCGTCGCCGACTTATATTCTCCGTCGAGGCGAGTACGACAAACCGGGCAACCTTGTGGGGCCCGGAGTTCCGTCAGTCCTGACAGATGGCCAGACGCCGTTCGTCATTGAACCCCCTTTCCCTGGCGGAACACCAAAAACCGGGCGGCGTCTGGCGTTCGCGCGATGGCTGATTCAGTCGGATCATCCGACGACCTCTCGCGTGATGGTAAATCGCATCTGGTACCACCACTTTGGAACGGGTCTGGTCAAATCGCTGGAGAATTTCGGCGTGAAAGGTGAACGACCTTCGCATCCTGAATTGCTCGACTGGCTCGCGGTGGAATTCGTGGAACGGGGCTGGAGCATCAAGCATTTGCACCGACTCATCATGAATTCCCGCACGTACAGGCAATCCAGCCGCGTCACGGAGGAACGGCAACAACTCGATCCGCAGAACCGACTGCTTTCACGAATGCCGCTCAGGCGAATGGATGCAGAGACGCTGCGCGACTCGCTGCTGTTTGTCTCCGGGACGCTCGACGCCAGACCTGGCGGTCGGCCGGATTCTGTGTCGGTCAATCGTGATGGTCTCGTCAGTGTGAATCCGACGTCAGACGGTCGCTGGCGACGCAGTGTTTATGTTCAGTACCGCCGTACAGAACTTCCGTCGATGCTGGAGACATTCGACTATCCCGAGATGGGGCCAAATTGCGTGGCGCGCACGGTATCGATCGTCTCGCCACAGTCGCTGATGATGATGAACAACGAACACGTGCGCGAACTGGCCGCCGCTTTTTCCAATCGCGTGCAGGCGATCCTGTCGAGCCAGGCTTCCGCTGGTATTGATCCTGACGCAGCGCAGGTTGATACTGTTTACCAACTCGCTCTGAACCGACTGCCGAGCGACATCGAACGTCGCATCGGGATCGAGTCTCTGCATCAGTTTCAAATCGAGTGGCAGGGAGATCGCCGCGCCGCTCTCGATACATACTGTCACACCATCCTGAATTCCGCCGCCTTCCTTTATGTTGATTGAATTCTATTAACATGCCCCGTTGCCAGCGGCAAGGAGATATACTCCGCGCGGTCATGAGTGGGTCAATTGGTGAGCGGCATACGTCAGCTTGCCGGTACAAAACGAGGTACCGGAGGGCTCACGCCGCTCCGCTCGCCGGTCTCATTTCCGACCGCGCGGAGCATAATAGCGGTGACCTCGCCGTTGGTGCCGGGTCAAACGAAGATCTTTTTCACCAACTCTTTCTATGCCCGATCACCCCACACCACCCACCACACGTCGCGATTTCTTCGCCCGCACCAGCGACGGTCTGCTCGGCGCGGCACTGACGCAATTGCTGTGTCACGACTTCTTCGGTGGCACGTCGGCTCTCGGCGCAGAATCAGACGCTACTGCACCCACTCAAGAGCCGGCACATAACGTCAAGCCACGTCAAGGCCACCATCCGGCGAAAGCCACGTCGGTCATCCAGCTTTTCATGAATGGTGGACCAAGTCAGATGGACCTGTTTGATCCAAAGCCCGTGCTGGATCGGATGGACGGAAAGCCGTTTCCTGGCAACCCCGAGGAGATCGGAAACCAGAGTACTGCGGATATCGGCGTGATGATGGGCGGTCAATACAAATTCGCGTGCCACGGAGAATCCGGAATGTGGATGGCAGACGTCCTGCCGCACACGTCAAAGATGGCGGATGAGATTTGCCTCGTCAATTCGATGTGGACTGACCATCCCAACCACGACAACGCCCTGTACAAGATTCACAGCGGTCGCCTGTTCATGGGTTATCCGACGCTCGGAGCATGGACGGTCTACGGGCTGGGTTCCGAAAACCAAAACCTGCCCGCCTACGTCGTGTTGAATGATCCACTTGGCCCGCCCAAGAATGGAACTCGCAACTGGACAGCGGGATTTCTGCCACCGACCTTTCAGGGGACTCGGTTCCGGCCGACGGGCTCGCCGATCCTGAATCTGAAGCAACAGTATGAGCAGCCTTCTGCGGTCACCGAATCGGCCCGCGGACTGCTGAATCGGCTCGATGAAATTCACCGCCACGCGCGTCCTCATTCTCCCGAACTCGACGCCCGCATTGATTCCTGGAGCCTTGCGGCTCGAATGCAGTTGTCGGCGGGAGAAGCACTCGATCTGACGCGGGAGCATGAGCACACGCTGTCGCTGTATGGTGTCGGTGAGCAGGCGACCGATTCGTTCGGGCGGCGTTGTCTGCTGGCCCGCCGTCTGGTGGAACGCGGAGTCCGCTTCGTGCAGATTTTTCTTGAAGAACAACCGTGGGACAGCCATGTGGATCTCGCCGCTAATCATCGAGGTGCCTGTCTGCGGACTGACAAACCTGTCGCCGGATTGCTCCGCGATCTGAAACAGCGCGGCTTACTTGATTCCACGCTCGTGATCTGGGGCGGCGAGTTCGGACGTACACCGACTTCCCAGAAATCCGGCGACGTCTACACGGGTCGCGATCACAACATGCAGGCATTCACTTCATGGATGGCGGGCGGAGGAATTCGCGGCGGCACCAGTTACGGCACCACAGACGACTTTGGCCACAGCGTGGTGGAGCATCCGGTCAGCGTCCATGATTTTCACGCCACGATACTGCATCTGCTGGGGCTGCACCATCAGAAACTGTTCTTCACCCGCAGCGGTCTGGAAGAACGACTCACGGGTTTCGAATTGCCACGAGTCGTGACGGAGATTTTGAGTTAAACCAGATTCAGAGCGAGATTCGGAGTTTTCGCACGTAGGGTGGGACAAGCGGCTGACAAGCCGCGCCGGCCCACCATGCTCGGGTTGCACACATGGTGGGCCCGCGCTCGCGTTGCGCGCTGGTCCCACCCTACAAGCACTCCGCTTTTCGAAGTGAGCCTCGTTTAGTGATTATCGATCGTATGTAGGATGGACATTCATGTCCGTCGCATAGCCATGAAATACTTTCGAAGCGAAGTCTATTGTGCCTCAACAGCGGTTCGATAATGCGAGGCCGTCTGGCCAATATCTCGGACATGAATGTCCAAGCTACAGGAACGGCAGCTTTGGGGCTCGCTGCGATCGGAACGATCAAAACCGGATCCTGCGGTCTCGGAGCCGGCAAAGAGTGATCAAATTGAAAAAGTGCATCACGCCCAGCACCAGAATCGTTCGGCCGATTTTGCAACTTACCAGTTCGATACTGGTCTTCAATTCGTAAACGTCGGTGTGTTCCCGCAGCGTGATTCCGATCAAGCCGGCATTCATCAGATAAAACCCCACGA
>JAYTAK010001244.1:0-5937 GCA_043737515.1 Candidatus Kuenenia sp.
CAGCGGCGTGCCAGCAGACACTGGCGAGCAAACTCATCGGTCGGTTCGATGCTGACTCCATAGCGAGTCTGAGTTTCAGCCGTCTCCCAGGAAATGTCCATGACTTCCGGAGCTTCCGCCTGCATGCGAAAACTCATTTCAAACGAGGCAATGCGACTTTCCAACTGCGGATCAGCTCCCACTCGCGACATGTGCTCCCGATTGCGGTGCATGAGCAAGTCCAGTTGCAGTCGCTGCAGAGTCGGATCGTCGCCAGGGGCAAGATTGGAAAGCTGTGTCTCTCTGAAGTTGGTGCTGCCGTCGCCGATTCGCGTTCCCTGAAAACTCGCGGGGAGAAACGCCGATCCATAATTCTGCGTGCCCCCGTGATACAGGGACGGACTGAGACTGATGAAGCCCGGCAGATTCTGATTCTCCGTGCCCAGCCCGTAGAGCGTCCATGCGCCCAGACTTGGTCTCGCGAAAACTCCGCTGCCGGTGTTGATGTTCAGCAGGGCCGGGCCGTGGGATACCTGATCGCCTCCGTTCATCGAACGGATCACACAGATGTCGTCGATGCACGATCCGATTTGAGGGAACAACTCGCTGACTTCGATCCCGCTGTCGCCATACGGCTGAAATTTCCACGGCGAAGCCAGCAGATTGCCCGTCGATGCGAATTCGAACTTCGGCTTGGCGACCGGCAACGGTTGCCCGTTGAGTTCCGTCAGCTTCGGTTTGGGATCAAAGGTATCCACATGAGAAACGCCTCCATGCATGAACAGAAAAATGACACGTTTCGCTGTGGCCGGAAAGTGTGGTGACTTCGATGCCAGCGGACCGGCCTGAACCGTCTCAGCCGCACCGGATTCGGCAAGCAGGTTCAGCAAAGCCAGATTTCCAAAACCGCACGCCGACAGGCGAAGCAGATCTCGTCGCGATGTGTTCATTGTGACCTCAATGTTGTTGACAATTGAGCTTCTCACACAAAGTTCCGGCGCGGGATTCATTTTTCTGTAGCCACGCTCGCCAGAGCGTGGGTTTCCCCTGGATTGCCCACGTTCTGGCGAACGTGGCTACAAAGTCGCTCGCACGGTCCGCGACTGCAGTAAAGTGGCACGCTAATATCTTCTCAGGAAAACAACACTCTAAACGTTTGCTGAACAAAGTTCCGGCGCGGGATTCATTTTTGTGTGACACGCGGTCTTTGTCATATGGTAAGCGTGCGGGGAGAGCATTGGCAATTCGTCCGCCGGGTCCGTGGCAGTCTCTAAAACTCAACCCTCTTTCGCGTGTAAAACAAATCCCAGCACTTTGGCAAGGCGATCGAGTACATCTGATCGCAGGTTCCTCTCGCCAGTGAGGAATTCGTCCAACAGCAGCGGGGGAATATCAGCCCGCTGAGCGATGACAGACAATGGCAATGAGCTGCCGTGAATTGCTCGTCGAAACTCTCCGCTGAGTGTCGGTTCCGAACGTGCTTCCTGACTCATGCGATCACGCTCGACCAAATCCGGCAATTCAGAAGCAATCTCTGCCTGCTGAACAAGCAAGCGTTTTTGCTGTTCAGGAGTCAACTCACGAGTCACGCGACGAGCCAGAGATTCAGCCATGATCAAATTCCTTTCATCGAGGTTCAGGAACTTCATACGCGGTGACAGGAAGTATGGTCAGCGCATCAAGTTCCTCGTAGACAGCAATCAGATAACGACCATCGTCCGTGTATCCCCACGCACACGGGAGACCTGACGACCGACTCCAGCCTTTGCTGGCAGGATTACAGACGACACGTTCAAAATCGTCCTGCGACACCGCGTGTTCGCCAAGATGTTCAACGGTTTCGTCGGCCCACAGGAAATCAAAAATCGGCATCTTGTTCCGCTTCCCGCATTTCAAATCATTGAACAAGCCGAGTTGGTCCGAACCATCGAGAGCCCCGAAAACCGTCAGATTGTACTCGTCATCCCATGGGAAAGGAATTGAAATACTACTGCCGCTGTGACGCTCGCCCTTTGCAGGCATGCGCATCGACAAGACGGTGTCAGGGAATCACAACAGGTGCCATTCGTTCGTGACACCTTTTCCGACCTTCACTATTCCACATAAAGGAACTCATTCGAGCACATCAGCGTCTGACTGTAGCTTTGCCACGCCATAAGGCTGCGAACCTCGACCGGTCGAGCCTGAGCTGCCGGGGAGGCTGTATAATCGGTCAGGAACTCACTGGCCTGGACTGATTCCTCGGTCGTTGGATTCCTGCCAAACACAACCTGATGGGCCTGAGCAATTCGCTGCTCATCCGTTTGAGCCGCATCCGCCAGCAGCCGTTCGGCGAGGGCCTGAGCCTGGTCACGCACAAACGGACTGTTGAGCAGAAACAGTGACTGAGATGCGACCGTCGTTTCGCTGCGAACGGCAGTCACTCCATTGGGATCCGCCGCATCGAACAATGCCAGCACGTCCGGCAGAACGTTGCGAACGATCGGCAGATAGATGCTGCGTTTTTGAAAGGTCGTGTAGATCGGATCGTCGGCCGCGAGGCGATTCGGCATGATCATCGCTCCGATGTTTTCGGCCTTGCTGACGAGGTACTCACCACTTTCGTTTGTGCCGGGGACTCGATCCAGCCTGCCGCTCACCGCCAGCATCGCATCACGCAGTTCCTCTGCCGACAGGCGACGTCGGTGGATCAGTGAGGACGTCCAAACCGGCAGCGGAGAATCCCCGATGCGACGCGCTTCGCGCTCCCCATTCTGCGTCTGATACGCGCTGGACAGCACGATCAGCCGATGCATCGCTTTGACGCTCCAGCCCGATTCGACAAATCGCGCGGACAGCCAGTCGAGCAGTTTGGGATGCGAAGGCCGATCGCCGCGCGTCCCGAAGTTGTCGCTGGTCACAACCAGGCCTCGGCCAAAATGGTGTTGCCAGATGCGGTTCACCATCACTCGAGCCGTTAATGGATTGTGGGGACTGGCGATCCAGCGAGCGAGCTGCAGGCGACCGCTGCTGGCCACATCGGCCATGTACTCGCCTTCAGGGTTGTGGTCCGCCAGAATCTGCACAACACCGCGAGGAACAGTGGCCCCGAGCGTAAACCGATTTCCCCGCACATGAATTCGCAGGTTCTGCGGCATGGATTCTCTGGGTGCCATCACCATGATCGGTTCCTTCCCGTCGCCCTGCGGAATCGGGATCTCCCACCACATCGTGGCATTACGGATCTCGTTCTGAAACGGTTCCGTGCTGCGAAATATTCCGGCCAGTGCGTAATAGTCGGTCGTGCGAATTGCATCAAACTTGTGATCGTGGCAGCGTGCGCAGGCGAGCGTTAGTCCCAGCATGGCCCGGCCGGTCACATCAATCTGGTCGTCCACAATGTCAAGACGCGATTGCTCCTTGTCGGTCTCCGCCAGTGCCTTTGGCCCAACCATCAGGTATCCCGTTGCAATCGTTCGCCGCGTGTTTGTTTCCACCGAATCCGTCGGCGGCAGGAGATCGCCCGCCAGTTGTTCGATCAGAAACTGGTCATACGGCAGATCATGATTGAATGCGTCGATGACATAGTTGCGATATCGCCATGCGAACCGCATCACAGCGTTGGCATCATTTGCGGTTGTCTCTCCATACCGCACCACATCCAGCCAGTGTCGCGCCCAGCGTTCGCCATAGTGCGGCGACGCGAGCAGCCGATCCACGACTGTCTGATATCCGTGCGGAGTCTCATCGGTCAGATACGACGCCACTTCTTCCGGCGTCGGAGGCAGGCCGGTCAGGTCAAACGTGACTCGCCGCAACAGCGTGAGCTTATCTGTCGGCCCGGCAGGTTTCAGGCCGGCATCGTCGAGCGACTTCAGCACGAATTGATCGACCGGAGTCCTGATCCACGCCTCATCGTTGACGGATGGTGGGACGGTGTCTTTCACAGGCTGCAACGCCCAGAAGCTCTTCTCTTCTTCGGAGAATGTGGCACTGGGAGCCAACTGAATGAAGCGAGGCAGTGTCAGACCGAATTTCTCGGCGAGATGCCCCTCAACAGCGAGGCGCTCACTGTCGGACAGCGTTTTGCTGTAAACGATGACCTCCCCCACATCGCCCTGAATCGCACCGGCCCAGCTCACGGCTTTGCCAAGGTAGGCTCCGATGTCCGAACGATGCTGAATATCGGGAACGGTGTCGAGCCCTTCCAGCGGTTCACCACCTGGCCGAACCGCTGGTTCTCCGTTGAGAAACAACCGCGTCGTCGTTCGCATTGGCCCCGGTTGCTTGATCACGGTCAGAATCGTTGTCCGGCCATAGTGCGGCCTGAAGGAACCGCTGCCCAGCGAGGCATCGTGATTCCAGCCACCCGCGAAATGCAGTGCATGATCTTCGCAGCGGTTGATCTGAACCAGTGCCGCGAGCGGTCGCCCCGGGTCGCCGCCAGGATTCGCAGGATTGCCAAACCCAAACACACCATCGTACTGAGGCTGAGCTTCATGCGGCTGCAGGTTGATCACCAGAATGATGGACAGAGCTGCGTCCCCGTGAATATCGATCGGACGATCTGGCGACGAAGCCAGGCCCGAAGTCGTTTCAAAGCGGACAGCCGGGCGTTTCTGCAGAGCACTCTCTTTGGCAAATTTCGCGGGCAGTCCGGTTCCATCGGCTCGCACGCCCTTTGTGGCGGCAACATCTCGTCCATGACCGCTCTGATCCGGCCAGAGGTACACGGGATCGCCGTCGTTCAATGCCAGTGAATCCGCTTTCAGCCACAACTGCAGCGACAGTGCCAGATCGCCATCGCGGGGTGAGGTAAATGGCGGAATCGGCATGTGCGACGAATTTTCTGCAGGCACGTTCTTCGATGTCCCCGGCCAGACCGCTCCGGCGCTGATCCATTCGGAGATGGCGGCGATCTGCGTGTCCGTCAGCTTCCCGTCCGGAGGCATTTCGAGTCCATTCTCATGCCGCACTGCCCCCAGCAGCAGACTTTCATCTGGCTTGCCTGGAATGACTGCCGGTCCCGTCTCGCCGCCCTTTTGAATCCCTTCACGAGAATCCAGTCGGAGCCCGCCTTTGGTCATCGCTTCCGAGTGGCATTTGAAACATCGTTCAAATAGCAAAGGGCGGATATTTGTTTCAAAGTGTCGTTCCGCTTCAGCAATTGCGGATGCATCCTGACTAAGGCAGCGACTGCTGAGAGCGGTCAGCAGCAGAGCGACAGTCACAATGCGGTGTAAACGTGATGCTGAGATTCGGTTCATGCTTCACTGTTGTACCTGTGTGAGTACGTGCGGATCAAAGTCGCTCGATCAATCAGCATCGCGATCTGCGGCATCAGTTCACAGATCTGAGTGCCGGGGACCGCCGTTTCAATCGGGGAAAATTCACCTCGGACGTTCGACGGCACGTCGGGCTTCATATCGAACATATCAAAAGTATGGCAGATCTCCAAATCACAAATCAAAATGTGCAAACGCAGCGACTGGGCTCCCTGCTGCGTCTCGGTTACACTCAGCAGCCCAATGCCTGCTGGTTGTCGATTTGATCGCAGGGTGCGTGTAGCGGCGTATATACTGCAAACGGTTGAGGAAGGCACACTCGTTTAACCGCGTGGGCAACGCCCCGCGCTTTGTATTTCAAATCTCAAATCTCAAATAAGAAATAAGAAATTTCAAATAGAACAATCGCGGCCCGCTGGGCACGCGGTTAAACGAGCCTGTGCCAACCGCGTGCGGTATAACGCACCACCGGGGAAGGCATAAGAAACCAGAATACACATGGTCCCGGCCACGTCGTTTTCATACGAAAGTCATCGCAATGCCTGAGTTCCTTCGAATTGATTTCCTGATGCTGTTGTTGACGTTCCTCGCCAGCCCAGGTTTGAGTCATGCGGGAGATGGTCAGCTTCGCGTTCCATCCAATGACACAGAGCTTCGTGCCTGGCTGGAGAACATGGTCTGGTATCATCGGTAT
>JAYTAK010001245.1:0-5936 GCA_043737515.1 Candidatus Kuenenia sp.
AGAAAAGATTGCGGCCCTCGTGTTGTCCGCCCGTTCGACGAAGGGGCTGCCCATGAACGCATCGGAAATCAGCTGGATGCAGGAACTTGCCGCAGAATCGTTGCGCTGCCATCGGGAGCAGCTCGCGTGCGACAAGATCATCCAGGAACAAGTTGCCAGCAGTCCTGTCATGCAGCGCTCTAGCGACGCCGTCGGTGCAGCTACGCTGGCGGTTTTGTGGAGCGAAGTCGGCGATCCTGTTGCGTACAGCGGTGAGCACAGGAAGATGAAGGGCCTGATTGCGATAATGCGAAAGCTGTGCAAATCGCTGTGGCACGCGCGAGTTCACAACAAGGATTTTGACTATTCGTTAGTCATCAATGGCGTGCCGCTTCGGAGACGCAGGCGTCGGCGCAAGGCTGCGAAAAAGGCGGCGTGACGAAAAGTGCAGTGAGACATTTCTGTGACAGGGGTGCTGGATTTCCGCAGGCATGGCTCTGTGTCCAATGTGTTTCAGGCGATTGTTTCAACGATGAAAACCTCTGGTGAGCAGAACTCACCAGAGGCAGACAGCACCATTGCCGCACATCGACCGTGATATCCCTTGTCAGGTTGCGTCCCCGCAGAGCCTGACTCCGTTTCTCACGGCACCATCACCTTATCAGATCACAAGCGTTCGTAGAACAGATACCCACAACCACGAGCGCGCAAACGTTTTTCAAAAATGTTTTGAAAAATGACATTTCGCGGTGCGCAAAGAAGGCGCAGAAAATTTTTAAAAAGGGGTACTTGACAATGCTAGAAGAGCCTTGAACGAGGCCACACGAATGAAGATCCCGCCTCGATTGTTCGTCGGCGGTGTCGTTCATGCCGATCACATCCGCCTCACTCGTGTAGTGCAACACGGTCGGGCAGTTATTGATGATGCGCAATTTGCAGGGTTTGTGCAGTGCTAGCGAAACACACCGGTTTCTCACGCGTTCCCCAAATGGTGCGTTACGCTCCACTTCACGCACCATCCGGGGAACGTGTGAGGGCGTTTCATTCTCCAGGACGTCATCTTCCGGCGCGCACTTCATTTGTCGGTGAACCATCTTTCCCGGGGTTTGATGAGTTTGCTGATTCTGAAACGCGGTTCCGCTTGTCACATTCTACAGATTGCGTTCCGTCAATAACCGACCGACCGTGGCCTCGCGCGGCAGTTGCTTTGCCAGGTCTCGTCGGGCGTAATACAATCTTTGCAATTGCGGCAGAAGATTGTTTATTCCTGGCAGTCGCTCCCGGACAATGCCGGTCGTGGCGGCTGCACCGCCACGACGCCGAATCGCACAAGTCGATTCATCTCCCTTTCCAAACACCGTTGGTTACGACTCACCAATCATCCTGAACCGGCGTGACTCGCCAGGTAACCCTAGAAGACTTCCAATGCCAGTCAGTTTGCTTTCCGAGGTATCAACGGTCATTCGCTCCATGTTTACGCAGCGCCGCAACACGCGGCGGAGAGCGTGGCGCGGCGTGGTCACAGAGTCGCTCGAATCTCGCCAATTGCTGGCGGCCGTGATTTCGCCGATTGTGGACTACAACACCAACGCAGCCGGAGTGGCGTTGAGCAGTAATTCGGTTCAGCTCAATGATGACGTGATCGTCTTTTCCACTTCGACGCTGGAACATGGAAGCGAGTTGTGGAGATCTGATGGTACGGCAGACGGCACTTTTCGACTCACCGACAATCAATCCGGGCCTCAGAATTCTGCACCAGACCATCTGACACGTTTTGGCAATGAGGTCTACTTTTCTCTGCGTTCATCGGATAGCGCATCGTACGCTGTTGAGCTGTGGAAGACCGACGGAACGGTAGCCGGAACACGCCGAGTTCGCGATTTCTCCTGAGAACCGACTGCGTCGCACATTGATCATATGCTGCCGGCAGACGACTCGCATCTCAACTTTATTCTTGATGGAGAAATCTGGCAGACGGACGGAACGGAGGCCGGAACATTGAAACAAACCTCGTTCCGCTCAAGAGGCTCGTTCGTCGAGGACCTGATCTTCATCCCGGACGCTTTGGGTGTGAGCACGACCTATCTTGCCGTTTACAGGCAGGCCAGCGACGATACGAGCCTATGGCGGTACAACCTGGCAACAGATACCGGGACCGTTCTGCATTCGCACAGGTTGATGAACCTTCAGGCTGGATTTGGCGGACGACTGCTGTATACGGCAACAGATCCGGCCTATGGCAGCGAACTTTGGTATTCCGATGGTACACCCGAGACAACCGCACTGTGGATGGACCTCTATCCTGGCCCAACAGGTTCAGAGCCATCCGGATTCCACGTTGACGGTCCACAGGCATTGTTTTCTGCGACGACGCCGGACTCCGGTCAGGAACTCTGGCGATTGATCGATCATGTCGCGGCCCCGCAGCTCATTGATATCGCTCCCGGGCCGGCGGATTCCGCCCCTTCCGCAGTCACATCCGCCGGAGGAGACTTCGTTGTCACATACATGGGAATTTATCGGATCGAAGATGACCATGCGATTCTTGTGGACGGTTCGCCCTACCCGAACTCCGGGTACGTCGATGAACGACTTCTGCAGGGACTTGGCGACACGCTTTACTTCTTCGATGACCGCTTTGGGTTTTTCCAGGGTCAACCGAGGCTTTCGAAGACAGATGGTCAGGACGTCTCAGTTGTCCGCAGCGATTTTTTGTTGATCCGGGGTTTTCTGGGTCATACCGCCGACAGTGTCCTGTTTCTGGCGGACGACGGACTGACGGGACTGGAAGTCTGGGCTTCTGACGGGACGGCTGAGGGAACGCATCTGGTCCGTGATATCGCACGCGGTACCACCGATTCAGATCCTTTCGGATTCACCAACCTTGGCGGGCAACTGGCCTTCTTTGCCAGAAAAGATGTCATCGGCGGAGTCCCGAACTACCTCGTCCAGACAACAGCCAACAACTCCGTACGCGATATCGCCGTTAACACCGGCATCATTGATGTGAGCGATAATTCGTTTAATGGCGAGACCACCGGGATTCAGTGGCAAACGCGGATTCGCAACACTGCTGGCCAGATCTCCAATGCCGTTGTGGCATGGGACGGATCGCAGTTTCGTCTGCTGGCAAAAATTTCTCCTACTCAACAACAACTGTTTAACCCGATTGTGAAGGTGAACGGCATCCTTGTTGCCGCAGTGTATGACAGATCGCCATCATCGCAGGAAAATGCAATATGGTCGATCGGAGCGGGGGGTGAACTCGTTGAACGACTGGGTGTTGTCACCCAATTCAACCAGTCCACCTGGAGCACTGTAGGCGACACACACTATTTCGTCGATGTCGATTACCGCATCGGCGGGTCAATCCTGTGGCAGACAGACGGCACTGCTTCCGGAACAAGGCCAGTTCAGGATTTCCCCGATTTGGATGGATTTAACCTACCACAGTTTGGCGACACGTTTGTACTCGCACTGAAGAGCGATCACCGCGGACTGGTCTATCTGAACAGCGCCACAGAAGATGTATCCATGAGTGAAAGCATCTTCAATTCATACACTTGGAACCTGCAGACTCTGAGAAGTTCAGCCGACGGAGTTCTGTTTGCGCGAAACTATAACGAAATCTGGTTCACTGCGGGGACTCCGGAATCCACTCGGCTGGTTGCCCTGTTGCCTGGTGCGACTATTCAATCAAACGCTGTCACTATCGGGCAGAACACATGGTTGTTCGTTTTCGATGGGAAGGAGAATCCCGGACACTGGTCGCTTGTGAAAACGGATGGCACATCGCTTGGTACGACGCGAGTCGTGGATTTCCCCGTGTCGAAATCGATCGTCCAGTTTGACAACCTGAGCGCCGTTGGCGGCAAGCTGCTGTTTGGCTTGCAGGACGGCGTGACTGGTGCGTCGGAGATCTGGGTTTCTGACGGGACAGCCAAAGGCACTACCGCAATTTCCCATGACGTCATCCTGAGACCAAACTTGATTTCGGCCTTCGCCGCATCGGCCTTCGTCACATATGACAAGGGCATCGCATTTTCTGCCGCAACGCCCGAAGTCGGGTTCGAGCCATTTCGTATCGACACCACTGTTCAGGTGACTCCGCCCGGCGAAGTCTCTGCCGACAGCAACGGCAGTCACCTCTCATGGCTCGATGTACGCGGGGCCATTCAATATGACGTCTGGATCGCGAGCCTCAACCATCCGGCAATGCCCGTCCATAATCAGCGAGTGAGTTCCCCGGAATACGCATTGCCGACTGTATTGCCGGATGGTGCCTATCGCGTCTGGACTCGCAGTTATCCTGTGATCGGTGCTCCAACGGCGTGGAATACGCCAACCGATTTCGTGAAGGGTTCAAATCCGGCGATTCACTCCGTGCCCGCGTTTACAGTGCAGAATAGACCGCTGATCGAATGGACCGGGCCGACCGATGTCGTCAGCTATGAATTGTGGCTGACGAATCGCGATACGAAGACGCGTGTGCTTTATCTGACCGGCCTGCTGACAACTTCCCGGCAGATTGATCAGCCGCTTGATCAGCCGCTTGATCCCGCGAAATATGCCGTATGGGTCCGGGGAACCCGGGCTGACCGTTCCACGACGGACTGGTCAGAATTGACGGAATTCGAAGTTCTGGCTCCGCCGGTCACGATCACGGTGGGGACCGGTAATCAACTGTCAGCCCGGCCCACATTCTCCTGGCAAGCCGTCGCAGGGGCAACCGGCTATGACATCCGGATCCTGGCTGCCGGATCAACAACTCCCGTCTATCGTGCCGACAATGTGCAGGGTTTGATGCACCAGGTCATGCGTGACCTGGCAGGCGGCGAATACCGCGTCTTTGTAAGGGCACTTCGCGGAACTCGAACGTTGTCGGCCTGGGGTGTGGGCGACGTGTTACGAATCTATCTCCCGCCAGCCGGGCTGCGGGCCACAGAACGAGGCTTCTCATGGAATGCCGTACCACTCGCAATTTCATATACTTTTGAACTGCGGAATTCCCGCAACGAACTGGCAATGCCGAAAACGACCGTGACTGGCACATCGTTCCTGGCGAATCCGACGTTGGCCCCTGGAAAATACACCGTTCGGATCTATTCCAATTTCAGCCGACTGTCTTCCGCCTGGTCGCCTGTCGTCGCGTTTGAAGTGTTTCATCCGCGGGTCACCATCACATCCTCGGGTGCTCCGACTGCTGATGCGACGCCGACCGTCACCTGGACCGTCTCGCCCGGAGCTGCCAGCTATGAGGTCTTGGCTGTCGGGTCCGGCGATTCCCCGGCAATGTACCGGCAGACGGGAATTGAGGGCACCTCGCATCGTGTGGAACGACCGCTGTCAACGGGCATGAATCAGATCTGGGTCCGAGCCCACTATGCCGATGGTTCGAGAAGCGTCTGGAGTTCCGCGCTCCGGATCGTCATCGGCCCTCCTCCGGTCCTGACGATCAACGGGAGCCGCATCTCCTGGAACACCATCAACGCTGCGACACACTATGAGATCGTGATTGACCGGTTGCTTCCATCGCAGGTGTCGGAAGTTGTCCGCGAGCCGCAGATCCTCGCAACTCAGTACACATTGTCATCCTCTCTTGCCAGGGGCCGTTACCAGGCGAAAGTCCGAGCGGTCCGAGCAGAAGACGGATTGCTCTACCTCGGCGACTGGAGTCTTCCGGTGTTCTTAGACCTCCTTTAGCCAATGGCCCCGGGAATCAAAGCAACGGAAGGCACGCGCAGCCTGCCTTCGATCGCTATCTAGTGTCTGTTCTCAAACATGTTTGAGTATACGAAAAGCTGGTGAATCGAGAAAAAGGCTCCGCGAAGATGAGATGTGAAACCGTCGAGTTGATGGAAAATGTCAGCAAAACGGAATTTCTTCACTCAAATCTTCGAGGAGCCAAGGATGCGAAAAGGATACTCAACTCAGCTTCGACTGGATAGTCTGCCCAT
>JAYTAK010001246.1:0-5936 GCA_043737515.1 Candidatus Kuenenia sp.
GACAGCACTGAACCATCGCGTCCGCGAGCAATGACAATTGCAGTGTTACGAATCTCAGATCAAGCAGACCGAAGGCATCGCACATTCCGATTCGCAGCAGTTCGCGTCGTTGAAAACGTCGCAGTTCGGACAGCCGTTGCGGTCGCTTGCGGCTGGATGCCATGGCGGCTGCGGCTTCCTGCACAAACTGCTCTCGGGATTTCATTTCTGACGTCCGTCCATGCAGGGCGAGCGTCGTCAGGTATTGCGGATCGGCCAGCAGTGTCTGAGTCAGAAACGGACTCGCGCAGGCCAGCCTTGCCAGAATCCCCAGCGCACGCGGCGTGGCGTTGAGCAGTGCAAAGACGTCAAACTGTTCGTGGGCATTCCGCACATATTGATCGATCACGTTCAGGACAAAGTCTTTGAGCGGAGCATCATGGCACACACACTGCAGATTCCAGTACCACGCTGGCTCAGCAGCCAGTGCGGCGTCTGCGTTGGAATCCGTCGTCGCATCACGCCACTGCGACATGATTCGTATCATGGCGCGCACAGCGGTTTCCGGATCGGAGAATCCCGCCGCCCGCAACAGACTCACGTTCGCGGCGAGTTGCGATGCAGTCAGATTGTCAAAGGATGGCAGCATGAATGTCGATACGTGAGTTGCGCTGTTACACACAATTGTCCTGAGAGCAGTCCGAATTCGATTCACAGGCGTCGTGTGGGGCGCCGCAACTACAAATATCATACTTGAATCGTTTGGTATTCCGAGAGGAATGGTAACCATTTCAGAGGATGCTGGTCGGGCAAAAGGATGCCTTGTCGCAAATCAGAATCCCGGAACGAACCTCTCACAGCGGAACTTTGAGAAACACGCGTTAATCACGGGAAAAGTTATGAACGATTCAGGATGAAATCGCGTTCAAACGGTCTACAGTCGATGGGATTGTGTGGAGTCTCTTCAAAAACCCCCCGAGCGCTGGAACGAAAACAGGATGAGCGTGACTGATTTGAATGCACGGGCCTCGGAGTCTGACCTTCTGGCGGCGACGTGGATTTTTGAACAGATAGCCCTGAGGGATAGCCAACATGTCGATCGGTCCAAAGTGCGGCGGGCTGTGGACGAAGCCGCGGAAACCTATTTCGGGATCGAGCAAGGTGGCTGGTGGCGATGGATGGTGGAGACCGGCCATAGTCTTGGTCGCAACTGTCGGGTGATTGATGGTGAGGCACATCAACTGGTGCAGCTCGCTCGTGACGGCGTCGTCGTGATCCTGCGTTCCGACGACGGGCTGAGGTGGCATGCGCTGATGCGGAATGGACGGCGGCTCAGCTTTTCCACACCGACCGGAGATCGCCCGGTACGAATTGTATCGCCGCGAAAGATCGAACGACTGCTGCGTCAGGAAGGCTTTGAAGGCACTCTGCGATGTGTTGTGGTGGAATCGTCACTGACGTTATCCGAGACACTGGTGGCAGAAGCGGGAGAGACGAAACCGCTGCGGCGTTTGCTCTCACTCCTGCGAGCTGAAAGCAGTGACCTTTGGGTGATCGTAATCTTTGCGCTGGTCTCCGGGTTGTTGACGATGACGACGCCACTGGCCGTGGAGGCCCTGGTCAATACCGTCGCATTCGGTCGCTTTCTGCAGCCGGTGATCGTGTTGTCACTGATGCTGCTCGCGTTCCTGATCTTTCAAGCGGCGCTAAAGGCTGTTCAGACATTCGTTGTGGAAATCATTCAGCGGCGACTGTTCGCGCGCATTGCAGCGGAGTTGTCCTTCCGGCTTCCTCGAACGCGAGTGGAGGCACTTGATGACAAGTACGCACCGGAGCTTGTCAATCGATTCTTTGACATTGTGATCGTACAGAAGATCAGTGCTCAATTGTTGCTGGATGGAATCTCGCTGGTTCTGAGTGTCGCGGTCGGCATGACAGTGCTGGCATTTTATCATCCCTGGTTGCTGGCATTTGATATCGTGCTGATCCTTGCGATCCTGTTCACGATGTTCGTGCTGGGTCACGGCGCAGTGAAGACCAGTATCAAGGAATCGAAAACCAAATACGCAATGGCCGCCTGGCTGGAAGATCTCGCGCGCTGCCGCACGACGTTTCGCTATGACGGAGCGGCTGAGTTCGCGATGGAACGATCCGATCAGCTAATTTACGACTACTTAATGGCGCGCAAGAAACATTTTAAAGTGCTGATCCGACAGATCATTTTTATGTTGTTACTGCAGGCTCTGGCGAGCACTGCGTTGCTGGCGATCGGTGGCTGGCTGGTGATTTCGGGGCAGTTGTCTCTGGGCCAGCTTGTGGCCGCGGAACTGATCGTGGCGGTGGTCGTAGGATCGTTCGCCAAACTCGGTAAGCACATGGAGAGTTTTTACGACCTGATGGCTTCGATCGACAAACTGGGAGCCCTGTTTGATCTGCCGATTGAACGGACGGACGGACTGCTCACGACGGGTTCAGGAACAGGAATCGTCGTCAAAGATGTGAGCTATTCTCTCCCGGACGGACGTGAGATTCTGAACAATGTTTCGCTGACGATTCAATCCGGCCGAAAAGTCGCAATCAGCGGCACCAGTGGCTGCGGAAAAAGTCTTTTGCTGGACATGTTCTTCGGTCTGCGAGAACCAGCCTCGGGGCTGATCACCGTAAATGGAATTGACCCGCGCGACGTGCGTCCGGATGTATTGCGACGACGCGTGGCTCTGGCTCGCGATGTGGAAGTGTTTGAAGGTACGATTGCGGAAAACGTGCATCTGGAGCGGCCAGACATCAGCATCGGCGATGTTCGCGCGGCCCTGGAGCTTGTGGAACTACTGCCGTGGGTCCAGCAACATCCGCAGGGACTGGAGACGCCTCTCAACTCCGCAGGGATACCACTCACGACCAGCCAGTTGCGCCGGCTGATGGTGGCACGAGCAATCGCCGGAGCCCCTGAAATTGTCCTGCTCGATGAAATCCTGGACAGTATGTCGGACCCCGGCGCTGCACGAATTCTGCAACGTATCGTCGCGGCTGAAAAACCGTGGACGATCGTGCTGGTCACTAATCGCGAAAAACTGAAGTCCTTGATGGACACCGTGATTCATCTCACGCCAGGTCCAGGGTAACTCCTGCGACTGTTGTCGGCACGTCCTTGAAACACCAGATCGGAAACTATGAATACCAGCATGACAACACCGCCCACATCCATCGCATCCACACCGCGACGACGATCAATTCTGACACCAGTCGCCTACACCGAAGCTCTCATGCCTTCTCTGCAACTGGCCAGATCATCGCGGATCGCCAGACGAATTGCCGTCATGCTGCTGCTGCTGCTGGTAGCCACGATTTTCCTGATGGCTTTCGCACCATGGCAACAGACGATTACCGGCGCTGGTTACGTCGTCGCCTATGCGCCGCGCGAGCGTCAACAGGTGCTCGAAGCAACGACTGAGGGTCGCATCTTTCGCTGGAATGAAGAATTGTTTGAGAATGCCCGCGTGTCGAAAGGGGATTTCATCGCAGAGATCCGCGACATTGATGATTCCTACACGTTTCGATTGCAGGGACAGTTGGAAAACACGATAGCCATTCTGGACGCCTCGCAGAAAATGGTCAGTGCCAGCGAAGGCCAGCTTGCGGCCTATCGCAGAGTCGCCACGGAAATCGAGGCCGCTCAGAACGCCTATGTGCAGTCCGCCACAGAGAAAGTCACGGCCGCCGAACAGAAACTCGCCATCGCGGAAGCCGCAATTTCTCAATTGCAGGCCGCCTATGATCGGGCCAAGGATTTGCATGCCGCAGGAAACATCGCACTCGAAAAATTGCAGGAAGGCGAACGAAAGCTGCAGGAATCTCAAGCCAAGGTCAAAGAAGAAACGGCAAACGCTTCTGCCGCACGCGCCGAGCTGATGGGAAAGAAGAGCGACCGTGAAGCCTACATCCACAAAGCCGAAGCGGACGTGCAGTATTACGCAGGTGCGCTCGACAAAGCGAAGTCGGAAGTTTCCAAGGCAGAAAAAGAAAAGTTCGAGATGGAGTCAAAGGTTTCGCGTCAGAGTACTCAGGAAATCATCGCGCCGTTCGACGGATATCTGGTGCATCTGAGCGCGAATGTTGGATCGCAGATGGTCAAGAAAGGCGATCCGATCTGCACCATTGTGCCTGAGACCAAAGATCGAGCCGTACAGATCTGGCTGGACGGCAACGATGCCCCACTGGTGGCGACCGGACGTCATGTGCGTTTGCAGTTTGAAGGCTGGCCAGCGATCCAGTTCGCCGGTTGGCCATCAGTCGCTGTCGGCACGTTTGGGGGAACGGTTGTGTCAGTCGATATGGTCGATAACGGCAAGGGGAAATTTCGCTGCCAGATCCTGCCGGACAAGTCTGAAGCGAATCAGTGGCCTCAGGATCGGTTCCTGCGTCAGGGCGTGCGAGCTAACGGCTGGGTACTGCTGGAACAGGTACCTCTGTGGTTCGAAGTCTGGCGAAAACTCAACGGCTTCCCGCCGACTGTTGATGTGGAGTCACCGATGTACGCGACCGAGAAGAAGGACGACGACGCGAAGAAGTAGCACCAATGTAGCCATCACGCTCCGAGTGATGAGCCCCCAACGAACAACATTCATCAGCCAGACACGGTGCAACTAAACCGCAGCATGGTTTGGGGTGACCGAAGTTGGCACAAAGGGACTTTAGCGACGCGGCCTGCTCGAGGGCTCGTCATGGCGGAGCGTGACGGCTACATCCGATCGTACCGATCGTTCCGGCATTGGCGATTCCTCCGTGAACGAATTGCGAATCTCGTTATGACGCGCAGTGGTTTTCCGTTGTGATATGTTTCTGCCATCCGATGACTACGACAATGAAGAATAATCGTTACCACTGGATCTGATTCGTCACGGAAGACTTTTGAGAATGCGCAGAATCTGCCGCATTATGATCGCCGCAATCCTGCTGACCGGCTGCGCGAGCGTGCGCAAGCGCGAGGCGGTTGTTGTTGCAGAGCGGGCTCAACAGGAAGTCATCAATGCCCGACGAGCAGCAGAGATTTCTGATGGCGATGCCCGGCTGGAAGGCGACGACACCAAACCTTCGTCACATGAAGAATCCATTCAACTCACCGGATTCCAGAGTTCCGCCGAACTGGATGTCAAGATCGACGAGGCGTCTTCACCTGCAGGCGATCTGCAAAGTGCCGCGCCGGGGAAATCGCTGGATGCCGAACCACATGCCGTGCAGTTTGATGAAGTGGTCAGTTCGGTGTACCGCAGTTATCCGATGCTCGAGTCGGCGCTCTTAAGCCGTAATGTGGCTCTGGGACAACAGGTCGGGGCATCAGGCGCGTTTGACCTGAAGCTCAAGGGTGCCAGTGAAAACGGTCCGCAAGGATTTTATCAAACGTACCGGCAGAGCATCGGAGTGATCCAGCCGACCTACCGGGGAGGCGAAGTGTTCGCGGGCTATCGAGTCGGGCGAGGCGATTTTCAGCCGTGGTATCAGGAACGTCAGACCAACGACGGCGGTGAATTCAAAGCGGGCGTACAGGTTCCTCTGGCTCGAAATCGCGACATCGATGCGCGACGTGCGGAACTTTGGAAAGCCGGATACCAACGCAATCTGGCGGAGTCCGATATTCAGGCGCAACTCATCAGCTTTGTACAGGAGGCATCCTACGCCTATTGGGACTGGGTCGCTGCTGGCGAAAACCATCGGATTGCAAAACGCATTCTCGCACTGGCCGAAGAACGCACGGGGCGGATTGAGGCACAGGTGCAGGCCGGGCTGGTTGATCCGCCGGAGCTCACCGACAATCTGCGACTGGTCGCCATTCGTCAGGCAAAGGTCGCCGACACACGGCGCAAGATGGAACAGACGGCCGCCAAGCTGTCTGTCTACTGGCGAGATTCTCAGGGCAACCCGATCGTCGCCACGGAAGCACAACTTCCCGGTTTTCCGGA
>JAYTAK010001247.1:0-2587 GCA_043737515.1 Candidatus Kuenenia sp.
TTGCCCCGGCGCGACTTCAGTCCGGTCCAGCAGCAACAGACCGCGTGCGTTGCCGCGACTACGACGTCCCTGCCCGACTTCGCGAATCAGGCTGGTCCAGAATCGCTGATGGCCCTGAGGAGAAATTTCCCGCAGTCGCCATGTCTCCGCTGAACCAATGAAAATCGTGCGACCTGTCCCGTAAAACTGCGACGCCAAAAATGGCGGCTGCCCCTGTTCTGTGCGTGCCCTCGGGTTACCGTATTCCAGCAGCACCACGGCACCGTCACGTACTCCCCGGACGGGATACGACCGATAAATCCCTTTGAACGTCTGCCATAGATCCACGCTGGCATTGCCAGTTTCATCCGCGATCTTAAGGAACTCCGTCGCACGGCCTTCCGGTGTCAACGTAATCGGCCACGGCTCATCTGCCCGCTGACTCAACTGAAGCTCCGGCACCATGCGATTGAGCAGTACCGGATACAACACACTGATTTCACGATACGTCTCAGGCTCCTGAGCCAGTCTGGGTGTAAAAATCTCGCCCGCAATCAAGACCAGCCCACCGGCGTGTTCTGAAACCCAGCGATTCAGAAATGTCTGTTGCTCTGCCGAAAGTCGGCTCCAGTCCGGATCGAACGCCACGACCACGTCGTATTCAAACAATTCGGCTTCAGTCGCGGGAAACTTTGTCAGCAACTGCTTTGCTTCCTGCGACACAAAGCCGATATTTTCGTCCGTCACCGACTGCAGCCAGACGTCAGATTCGACACCGCTGTGACGGAACAGTGTGTTGCGGACAAACTGATAATCACGCATCGGCCCACTGGAAATGACAAGCACCTTCATCCGTCGATCCGTGACTTCGATCGTCCGCCGCCGCTCGTTGTCATCGAGCGTCATCTCGGAACTGCCCGCCGTGGATTCAATCCGAGCCGTAAAGTCGTAGTTGCCCGGCACCGTCAGTTGTTGACTAAAACGAACAGACGAAGGAATGGCATCCTCACCCAGCTCAATTGTTTTCTCTGCGATTTGTCGCCGATCTTTGCCATCTCCACCCGACGATTGTTCGAACAACCGCACGGTTGCCTGATGACCAATCGAAGCCGTCCCCTGGAGCATGACGGTGATGTCAAACGGATCTCCCTGATGCACATCGGTGGGACTCTGCATCCCGGCAACCCACAGATTCATCTGCGGCTTTTGACTGCCGACTCCAACCGTAATCAGTCGCGTCCCTGATCGCTCGGCTCTGACACGCGCGGGTTCCACATCCAGACCGGTGTTGGATCGGCCATCGGAAATCACAACCACTCCGCTCAGCGTTCTCCCGGAAATCTGACCGATCAGTTGGTAAAGCGATTCGCCAATGCGCGTTTCCGCACCGCGTGGCTGAATGATCGAATTCCATTTCGTCAACGCCGCAGGATCTGTAATCATGCTGGCAGCGGCCTGAGTCTGTTGATCCAGCGACACGGTTGCCGCTTGAACAGGGGTCTGACCCTTTTGCGTTTCAGGGTCTGACCCCTCTTCAAGCCCTGCGACATCCACAAATCGCACTGCATCCTCAGAAACGACGGCCCTTGGACCGGCCAGAGATGAATCAAACGTGTAGACCGACACTGCGTGTTTTTTGCTGAGTTCCGATAAGACCCCGGACGCGATCAGTGACTTCACGACAGCAGCGGCGCGCGTCGGTGCCGCGTCGGTGAGCGACGAGGCGCTAGCCGTCGGTGTTGCTTCCTCACTGACGGCTAGCGCCGTGCCGCTCACAACTGGATCTCCTGCGGGCCAGGCCATTGACAAAGAAGTATCGAGCAGAATACCGACTCGTGATTTTTCAATACGACTCAACTGTGTACGCCGTTGAGGATTCAGCACAATCAGCAGCACCAGTGCCAGAACCAGAATGCGGGGAATCAACAGGACAGCTCGATCACGCGCCTTCAGAAAACGTGAGTCCCGCAAAGCCGTGCGGACCGTCAACGCAGCCAGGACGGCGACGCTGCCCAGGAGCAGCAGAATGCCTCCCGTCGATACCGGCAAATCCAACTCCGTCGTTTGAAACAACTGTGATTCGACTTCCATCCCTGTGACTGCAGCCGATGATGACTCTTTGGCTGATTCCGAGTCCCCCGCTTCTGTCCCGGCAACCTGCACTCCGAGACTCAATCCCTGAAAACTGAAAACTGAAAACTGAAAACTCTGATCACTCATTTTGCCACCTCCGGATGGTAGCTCAGACGCAACGCCAGCAGTTGCTCGGCGATCAGTGCGGCAATCAACAATCCCAGCAGCAGCCAGCGTAGTTCGCGACCGGCGGCGGAACCACCCAGTGAACTGGCGGAGTTTGCCTCCAGAATTCTGACATGATCCAGCTCAACCGGACTCGTGAGCTGCTCCTGATCGGCAATCGCCAATGCGCTTTCAGACGTCGGAACGTTGAGTGCAATCACGGTATCATTGACGCTGCCTTCAGGATCAAAGCGACGCACACGGTAAATCCCCGGTCGTTCCGCCTGCGTGATCGTGAGCGCCAGTTCCTGCGCGGTGGGTGGAGTTCCGGAAGGTGATTTGTCAGCCTGACTGCCAAGTGTCGGCGCAA
>JAYTAK010001248.1:0-13609 GCA_043737515.1 Candidatus Kuenenia sp.
TCTCGCTGGTTTTCAGAAACGCTCAGCCAGCCCATGACTTCCTGAGCCGCCTGGTCCTGCCGGGCAGCCAATTCACCCAGTTGACTTCGCAGCGACGCACGATTGCGCTTGATCAGATCGAGATATCTTGACCGAAGTCGCGGGTCATCGCCAAGAATCTTCGCCAGTTCTGACATCATGTCGCGACGCATCCGAGTGACTTCGGCCAGTCGATCGAGGTACGCCTGATCGACTTCCACAACTGCCATTTCCCGTTGCAGCTTCAACGGGTCAAAGTTCTGCTGAGCTTCCCGCAGCAACTGCTGAGAGCCCTCCACATAAACGGTGTACATCTTGATGGCTTCGTCGATCTTCTTTGCCAGTTCCTGTTCCTGAACCACGTTGTCGTACTTGTGCAGCAGAGCCAGCAGGAGTTCACGGGCACTCACAACATGATGCAGAGCTTCCTCCGCATGCACATCCGCCCCGGAATCCGGTTTACGGATCGCAACAAAGACCGCATCCCGAGCCGGAGTGACGTGGGAACTGCTGATGTCGATCATCTGCAGGCCGACAAATTCGAATGCGGTATTCTGCGTTTCCAGATTGAGATCCGCGACAAAGCCTTCGACGTCACCCAGCTTGACATCCTGTTCCTTGAAACTGTCGCCCCGCAGACTTTCATCAACTTCATGCTTGTAGAGTCCGCTGAGGTTCGATTCGATCACTTCCAGCATCTTGTCGATCTGGACAACCTTTTCGCGCACCGGATTCTTCACCTGAAGCTGATCCTTGCTGCGTTCGGCGATTGCGTCGAGCCGACTGCTGATCTTCAGTTTTTGCCGATCCGTCTCCTGCTGCTGCTGCCCGGCGTCAGATCGCAGACGTCTCATCTGGACCTTTGCCAGAGGCTCCTGCGATGAATCCTTTGCGACCATGGTGCTGGGCTTTTGATCCTCGGGTTTTTGAGCGTTCTGAGGATTGCTACTCGCGGTGTTGCTGACATTGCTGTTGCTGTTTGGGTTGCTGTTTGGGTTGCTGTTGCTGGGGTTGTTGCTGCTCGGGTTGTTGCGGTTGTTTCCGTCTGTTGAGTTGTTTGCAATTTGAGATTTCAAATTTGAAATTTCAGATTTCGGATCTGCATCGTTCGTCGATTTTGCATCCGCGATGGCCGTTTCGGTTGTCTCCGGATCTTTGGGTTCCGCATCATCGCCCTTGCTGTCATCGCCTTTTGAATCCTGATTCTGCGATGCGGCATCGTCGGACTTTGGTTCACCCGCCTTTTCGGGATCGCCGCTCTTCGATGGGTCATCGCTGTTGGCAACGCTGTTTGGATTCGCGCTGTCCTCAGGACTTCCTTCCTTAGATTGCGGCTCGCCCTTTTCTGCAGCGTCAGTCATCTCCTGCGGCATGTCGTTGTTGTCTGACGAGGCCGATTGGTTCTTTTGTGATGCCCTTGTGGCGTCCGCTGCAGGATCATCCGCTGCAGGATCACTCTTCGAGTCAGCGGTGTTCTCTGCGGGCAAGGAGTCCGCATCAGTCGCTGATGAATCGGCTGCCTTGTCGTTCATTTCTTCCGACGGCGTGCCGTTCTTCGCATCGTTGGCGGTGCCTTCTCGGTCCGTGTCATTTCCACTTTTTTCGTTCCTCTTTGCTTCATCACTCGCGGCCGTGTCATTGCTGTCGCTGTTCGCCAGCATCTTCTCATACGGATCGGCGGATGTCGGTTGATCTCCGGCATCGGCAATCAGGGGGTTCGTCTTTGGAGACTCTGGATCGGCGGCATTCGGATCTCCTTCTTTCGGATCGCTCGCTTTTGATTCTGACTTCGGCTCCGACGACGCGGTCAGACGATTCCGAACGCTTTCCGGATCCATCTCCAGCATGCGATTGTCAGTCACGCGCACGGCGTAGCTGATGCTCTTGCCTTCTTCCAGACCCAGCTCCTTCAGATCCAGCTCCGTCTTGCCCATGACGTGCTTCTGCAGTTGCTGATCTCCCAGAGGAATCTGCTTCACGGCCAGAATCTTCGGTTCCTCACCTTCCTTCGTCTCGGTGTCGTAGACGACAAGCTCGGCCGTCAGGATGCCGTGGTCGTCGTGAGCTTCGAACTTGATCTCGATCGTCTCATCGGGGCTCACCGACGTTTCTGCATTCGGGCTGATGATTCGTGCCACGGGAGCTTTGTCCTCAATGACTTCAATGCGACACACGCGAGGATTCTCGTTCGTCAAACCGTGCGGACTCACCAGCATCGGCGACAACGTGAAGTTTTCGACAAGCTGCGTTTCGAAGTGATACCAGCCATCGTCACCTCGCGTCAGCGTCAGCGACTTCTGAATCGTGCGAGGTTCAGCAGTCTCCTGCTGTGCCACTGGTACTGCTGGTGCTTCACCTGGTTCAGCCGACGTTTCCGGTTGCGCATCATTATTTTCAGCCACTAGCAACGTCAGCACCAGTGTCAAAGTCTTCAGCTCCTGCTCTGGCTTCATCGCCAGTTCAAACTGACTGCCCTGAATCGCACGAATGCGACCGGGAATGAGAGTCTTCTCCGTCACAGGTTCGTCAACGTAGTCAGGCGGTGTCACAGTCAGACGAATGTCCGAGAGCATTGGAAAATCAATGGCGGTCACTGAATGCCATTCCGTTCTTCCGTCACCCGCCTGGACCCGATACCTGAAGGACTCATCGACATCCACGGCGACGCTCAGCATCCCCGGTTTGTCAGCGACGGGCTTCAGTTCCAGTTCCTCTGAAACGCCGCCTGCGGTCTCAGGACTCATCGCCATCAGTGCAGAAGCACGCTTCAGGCCGCTCATGCGAGTCACAATCTCGATGCTCTGACCACGCGGAACAACCACGTCGCCGGTGACGCATTCCAGTTGTGTCGCCGAGATGTTCAATGTCGGCGACCAGAATCGCTGCAGCAGCACGGAAGTCTGCGGCAGGTTGATCAGCATGAATCCCGTCAACGCCAGACATGCACCGGCCAGCGAAAATCCCGGGCGACGCAGAGAGACACCGCGTACCACTTGCCGTGGCTTCACGAGCGTGCTCATCGCAACCGCTTCACTCGTCACCTGCTGCAGCATGGCTCGGGCGGTGGCGTTCGCAGGCTGATGACCTGCCTCCGCAAAACTCGCGACGGTTCGCCAGCGTTCTTCCAGTACAGGAATGCGATCATCCACATTTCCTGCCGCGCGAGTCCATCCGAATGCCGCAATGACTGGACGAACGCCCGTCACCAGCAGCGTCATGACACCCAGCAGCAAAGTCGAGGTCGTCAGCAGGATGCGAATGCGCGTGTCGAACAGTGTGACAGACCAATCGATCAGCATCGCGACCATCATCGCCGCCAGCAGCACCGATGCCCCGATCGCAATCGCCCGTGCCGCTGACAGTCCAGCCTGCCGCCAGCGTACGCTGCTAAGTTTGTCCCGCATGACCGATGGGAAGGCGTTTTCGTGAGATATCTGTGACATGATTGTTGATCCTTGTTTCTGATACTTTACCCAATGAACGGTACGGCACTTGGCTTAGAAGTGCATCTCGTTCGTAGTCCCGGCTTTAGGCGGAAATTGTTGGCCAGTCCAGCCGTGATTCCGCCTAAAGGCGGGACTACGAACCTAAAACAAGCACCAATGGGCTCAAGACAGCCCCTTCACTTTTCGAACAATCCATTCCGCCTGCAAACATCCGAACACAATCCACAAGTATTTCCATTGCAGCCAAAGTGGCCGCGACTCCATCTTCTGAGCAACCTCGGGTTCCAGATTTGTCAGCCTCAAGACTTCTTCAACAGCCGTCGGCGGCAGAACCTGACCTCCGGTAATATCTGCAATCTGCTGAGCCAGCGCTCGGTCGCAGCGAGTATCCAGAAACTCCACAGGCAAATCGGCCTGAACCGTAAAGCTCGCCGACACTGGTTGCTGCTGAGCGCCCTGAAGAAGCTGACTCACCGGCCCGCCAGTCGGTTCAATCTGATAATCGCCAGGCGGCAGCGACTTGAACTCGCCGATGTACTGGCCCGGAATCAGTTCATCCGCAACCAGTGGGGCCGAATGCTCCTGATCGCCCTGACGAGCGATCGCCTGCAGTTCCTCCGCTTTGACAACCGGCTTGCCAGAACTGTCAGTCAGCCGCACGACAATCTGAATCGACTCATCCGAATTGTACTGAGCCTTGTCAGCGCGGATGCGCACCACTTCCGTTCCAGCCGAAAGATCCGATGCGAGAGCCCATCGCAGCATCTGGCCCCAAAACCGGTAATGCAATCGGTCTCCCCGCAGAAAACGCAGGCGAAACGTCTCCGGCCCGGCCAGATAGACAACTCGCCCGCGTCCCACTGGCTGCCAGCACAGGAACGCACTCGTCTTCGCTGCGTGATCTTTGTCGAGACTGCCTTTGGGGACAGCAGAAATTAGCGTCGTGGCTGACGGTCGCGGCAGTCGCCACGGGGAAACTTCATGCAGCGGAGCGAACTGGTTGATGAAATCCCAGGCGACTTTCGTCGCTTCTTCCGTCTCGCCGATCATCAAAGCATTATGCGACTGGCCCGCATCCGTCACATGGAATGAGTACCCGCTGTCGTCGCTGACGTTCGCTTCCGCCCCCATGCGGGTCACCGGCAGCACGTCCGCGATCGGGAGTTTGGCGTACGCTTCCGGCATCGATTCTTTCCCGGCGATCAGGATCACCGTGCCGCCGCGTTCCTGCATGTACTCGATCAGCGATTCCTGAGCAGCCACGGGGAAATGCTCGACAGTCACGTCGCCGAGCATGACGACGTCATACTGATCCCAGTCATCGACCGTTACAGGGAATGCACCGGAGGCACTTCGTCGACCCGTCGCAATTGGTCGCGGGTGAAACAGCATTTCATCCAGTTCGACTTTAGGATCGCGTCGAAACAACTGCGCCAGATAACGATACTCCCAGCGAGGCATTTCATCGGCCAGCAGCAGCTTGATTTCGCTGCGAGTGACGTTCACTTCGAAGTCATCAACATTGTTCTGTTCCGTCAATTCTTTCGCCACCGGACTGACCGCAATTTGAAATCGCTGAACGCCAACGTAGGACATTTTCTGATCGAAGCGAATGCGGCGTGTCGCAAATCCGGAATCCAGTTGCACGGTCCGACTATCGATCGGCTGCCCATCCTGCAGCAACTGAACCAGACATGTTTCGCCTTCGCAGTCGTACGCCTGAATGACCGCTTCGATCACAATGTCGTCGTTTCGCATGGCCACGGCCGGACAGAACACCGACTGCACGAGGATGTCCCGCACATACTGTGTGTTGCCGATGGGGATCACATAAACCGGCGTTCCACCCATGTCCGCCGCGACCTCCCGAGGATTCGCCGCGCCGGCTTTGTTATGCGACACGTCGGTCAGAATAAACGCCGCAGCCAGAGGCTGATCGATGCGGTCCCGGTTCAACTGTTCCAGCACCGAAGAAATGTCTGTGCCGGATTTTGCCGCCACGTCCCGTTGCTCATCCGAATCCTTATCCGCCGCAGGGAGCAGGCTTCTGATCGCGTCAGTTGCGTTCGCCTGGCCAGTGAGCAACGTCGGCGACTGATCAAACGTGCTGATCCGAACGTCCGCCTTTTCACGCACCGTCTTGAGTGCTGTGCTGCTGAGAGAATCCAGGAATCCCGCAGCACGGCTCATTCTTGCTGATCGTTGAATTGCTGACAGCATCTGTGGCTGGCTGTTTTGCGCGCTATCGGAATCCAGTTGAGCCACATCGCGCGCCAGTTCGCTGAGTTGTCGGCGAATTCCCGTCAGCCGATTCTGCAGATCCGGCAGACTCTCCCGCCAGCCTTTTTCAGACGGCGTCCGCCCCTTTTTCAGAGCGTCGCACAGTTCTGCAAACGCGATGAACTCCGAGCCTTCCAGCTCTTTGACAATCTGCTTTGCGAGAGTCCTTGCTGAGGCGTTCGCTTCGCCGGCATCTCCAGCCTTCAGTTCCTCGGCGACAATGCCAGCATTCTCCCGCACACTGCGAATCGCTTCGTTCGCAGCGCCAGTTGTTTCGACGACAAGGCTTTCCCGCTGATGCTGAACAAGAGCTTCTGAAGCCTGTTGCAAATGCTTTTCCGCAATGCCTGCTGCCGCATAGGCCTGGTCCGCCGCCTGAGTCGCCGGGAATCTTTCGTTCTGTCCTTGTGCCATGGCCCAACGCAGGTCGTCGGATGTTCCCTCTGGATCAATCGTCTGCATACTGCCGCTGACATCCATCAGCACGGCCACAGTTTTCCGAGTCGTCGAAACCTCGACCAGCACGCGCGTCGGATCGAGCAGCATCCAAACCGCCACACCCAGCGCTGTCGCGCGGAGTAGCCAGAAGACCGCCGTATATCGATTGCCCAGAATCCGTCGTTCCATGCCCAGCGAAAACGTAAACACCACCAGCAACACCAGCGCAACGGCGACCGCCAGCGGAAGACCGATCGGTCCTTCCAGTGCGAGACGTTCAAGATTGTTGGTTGAGGTTGTTGGCATAATTGTTTGCTCTGACAGCGATACGATGCTGGCTGCTGGTGATTTCATCCGCCCGCTGTTGTTCACCCTGTCTTCATCTTCATCACCCGAAGTTCACAGTCTGCGGCCCAGGCATCGCACCGGAGAAGCGACCTAATCGTTTGGTTGTGAATTCGATTCATTCCCATTGCCGGATCTTTTCCTGCTCAGCACAACGATGAGTATGGCGAAGCCAGCAATCAGTGGCACTATGAAAAGACTCGCGACGATAATTAACTCAAAGAGGCCTATTCCGGGGAGCATTCCCATTACAACACCGCCTTTCTTGAACCGACCTTAGGCGTCTGACCCTTGTCGGTGGCGACCACCTGCTTTTGGCCAAACTCTATGGGCACACTAAAACCGCCTTCACCAAATTTCTCCGATGTCGCCGCAATCGTCTCCGTCCCGAACCGCTCGCGTGAAATCATACCAGACAAAATCAATTCGCAGCTCATAAACGCAATCAACAGCATGAGCAGCATGGGCCACACGGGATCGCTGTGACTGGTACTGCTCAGATTCGAATTCAACAGGCTGCCACTCAATCCTGCCGTATCTGCCAGCAGTTTATGATCTTCGTCCGAAAGCCCCGTCAGATCCGACTCCCTGGCATTGCGTGCAACATGAAAAGGAATCGCTTCACCCGATAACCCGAGCTGCAGACTGTAGTCGCCCGGCAGAATCGTGCGGCTCGAACGGAAGACAACTCCGTCCGTGACGATGTCGGCTGTCAGCTCAATCTGATCGCCGCGCGGAGTTCGCAGAAACGCATCACGATTTTCTGTTTCCGCCAGATGCACGGAAATCGGATCACCGGGCGAAAGATTGTGTCGCGTCGCCTGAGGCTGAGTCAGATAGCTGACCCAGTCCTGCACCATCACAACAAACGCCTGCGACTTCGCCAGCTCGCTCCAGTCACGCATCGTCAGAGGAATCCCCAGCACGATGACGCGACCGCGGCCCACGTACTTTTCGACCGCCAGCGATTCGCCATTGGTCAGGTTGAGCAACGACGACACGTCTTCATCCCGCGGAGGTGGCACGAACCGGAATCGACGCCGGACTCGAATGTCGCTGGTGTCCAGCTTCTCGCTGTCGGCCAATGCCATCGTCGCCGGATGATCCTTGCGGGCAGCATTGATTTTGGGGCTCGACTCTGAATTCGCTTCCGCCACGATCCCATCAATGGCCAGCGGGGCAAGCCCGTCCCCGTGAGCGAACACATACTGATTGAACATCTCGATATCAGCACGCGGGCCGAGAGCAATCCAGACTCCGCCGCCGTTGAATGCAAATGCCTTGAGTTCTGCGACCGATCTTTCACTCAGCGACGTAAAGTTCGGCACGATGACAGCTCGGTAACCGGCGAGACTCATGCCTTCCAACTGATCAGGGCTGACGGTCACTGGGCGATACACGCTGTGGGCCTCCATCGCCTCGCCATTGACCCAACCCATCGCCGCCTGGAGAAAGAAAGAATCCTGCTGCAGTTCCGTCTGGCCCGCCGCTCCTTCGACGACCAGTACCGGGACTTCTTCAATCACTTCAATCACCACCGTCGCGCGGTTGTCCGGAGCCAGATTGTCGTCCGCCTTGATCTGACACGACAGCGAATAGACACCCGGCTTTGAAAACGAATGTCGCCACACGTCTTCATGCGTATTGCCTCCGGTTAAAGAAGGAACTTCAGCCGTGTGCTCCTCCTGCGATCCAACCTGCCACGACACACTGCAACCAGCCGAATCAACGGCCGAATGGTTCTGAATCTGAGCCGTCACAGTAAACGTCTGTCCGATTCCCGTCACCAGGCGATTGGAGTGGACATTATTGACGGCGATGTTTGTGGACTTCGGCGTCTTCGCGTCCAGTTCGATCACATCGAGCTGAGTGGGAATGGACGCAGATTTTAAAACCTCCTGAAATCGCTGCCAGCCGCTCGTGTCGCTCGTCTTCCAGTCCGCCGCCTGTCCATCGGTGAGCAACACGATGCGGCGCTTCTGAGTGTTCTGGTCTGCGTCGGCCTGAACCGCAGTAAACATGGCGGCGAGCAGATCGCTGCTTCCGTTGGTCGGCTGAATGTCCTGAAACTGCTCCGCCACGAGTGTACGAGAGCCCGAATCAACTCGCACATCGCCCGCCATGGCCCAGACCGGATACGGCGACGCCAGCAACACGCGCACACTGTCGCCCGGTGCGATGCCGTTGAGTTCCTCAGTCGCGCGTTCGATCAGTTTGGCAAAGAGCGTCGCGTCCTCTGATTCACGAAGAGTCGACATCGAGTTATCGATCACGAAAACTGTCTCGCCGCGATCGCTGTTTCCAAACCAATTCCCCGGCAGCTTCGGTCGAGCCAGTGCCAGGACCAGCGCGGCAATCGCGAGGACTCGCAGAGCCAGCAGCAGCCACTGCTTGAGCTTTCGAGCACTGGTCCGGCGCGTGGCAGCCTGAAGCAGAAATTCCATCGCTCCCCATTCGATCGTGACATTGCGTCGCCGATCAAACAGGTGCAACAGAATCGGTGCCAGTGCCAGAGGCAGTGCGACCAGAAATGTGATACTCAGAAAACCCACGTTGTTGTTTGGTCCTTATGAGCGGAACGGCGCTTGCCGCCGGTGCCGCTGTTTCATTATTTGTTGCACTTACTGGAGGCTAGCGGTCTGTTGATTTATGGACGATCAAGAGTGTTTTCGTTTAACCCGATGCCGCAGGCGAGGCGTTTCGATGAGATTCCTCCCCTTTGGGTCGGGTTAAACGACTCAATCAACAGACCGCTAGCACCCTTCCGCTCATTTACTCCTCGCCGTACGTTCCCGCAGAAACCAGCTCAGTGTCTCTGCCATATCTTTGTTCGTCGCCATGCGAACGTAATCGCCGCCGAGCCCCGTGACGATATTCTCCAGCTTCTCCACAAACGCCCGAATGCGACGCAGGTATTCATCGCGAATCGCCGCCGGATCGAGACTTACCCGATGCCCGGCGACTTCCAGCGACTGAAACGACGACCAGTGCCTGAAATCGAAATGAATTTCTTCCGGCGCAAGCACATGCATCACGACCACATCGTGACCGCGAGCCCGCACGATACGCAGCGATGTCGATAACTCATCCAGATCGCAGAAACAGTCCGAGAACAGCACGAACAATCCTCGCCGACGCATCCGCGGCACCATGGCGCGAATCTGAGCCGCCAGAGAACCACCGTGCGATGGCTTCGCGGCCTGAAGAGTCGACAGGATCGCCTGCAAATGAGCCGCATTCTGCTTCGGCGGCAGATACAGCGGAGTCTGCTCGTTGAGAATCGCCGTGCCCACAGCATCTCGCTGTCGAAGGAGCATGCGAGAGATACACGCGGCTGCCTGGCGTGCGTAGTCCAGCTTGCTGACGGTCGATAATCCAAACTTCATTGACCCGCTGGTATCGAGCGCCATGATGGCGTGAAGATTGGTTTCTTCCTCAAACTGTTTGATGAAGTATCTGTCGTTCCGAGCGAATACCTGCCAGTCAATCTGCCGAATCTCATCACCCGGTGCGTACTGACGATGCTGAGAGAACTCACAGCAACCACCTTTTGTCGTCGATCGATGTTTGCCCGCCAGCAGCCCATCGACGACCGTGCGAGACAGCAGCTCCAGATAACCGATCTGCTCCATCACTTTCGGGTCAATCAAATCCGACGAATACCCCACCGCAGCACCAGGCGCGGGCTTCGGAGGGGATGGTTTGGATCTGAAGAGACGGAACATTGTTGATCTGTTTATCAGCGGAGCGGCGCTGGCGGGGTGTTGATTTAGGGATGATCAGGAGTGTTTTCGTTTAACCCGATGCCGCAGGCGAGGCTTTCCGATGGGATTCCTCCCCGTTGGGTCGGGTTAAACGACTCAATCAACGTCCCACTAGTGCCGTGCCGCTCAGGCGGTTGCCTTTTGCAGCGACTTTGTATTCTCAATAATCTTCATCAGCACAGAATCCGCATCAATGCCTGCCGCTTCAGCATTGAACGTCAGAATCACACGATGCCGCAACACCGGCAGCGCGACAGCCATCAGATCTGCTGTTGTTGCATGACATCGGCGATTCAGTAACGCCCGCGCTTTGGCAGCCAGCAGCAGCGCGATCGTCGCCCGCGGCCCCGCGCCCCATTGAATCAGACTCTGCAGTTCCGGTGCCATTGATCCTTCGTCAGGGCGGGTTCCGCGAACCAGATCGAGTGCCGCTTCGTAGACATGATCCGCTACCACAACATTGCGAACAATGGACTGCATCGCATGCATGTGGTCAATGTCGAGCACCGTCTTTGTCTTGAAACTGTAGTCTGTCGTCTGCCGGCGGGCGATCTCCAGTTCTTCCACTCGTGACGGATACTTAACATGAATCTTCAGAAGGAACCTGTCCAACTGTGCTTCCGGCAGCGGATAAGTGCCTTCTGTTTCCACCGGATTCTGAGTCGCCAGAACAAAGAACGGATCCGGCAGCTTGTACGTCTTGCCGCAAACGGTCAGTTGACGTTCCTGCATGGCTTCCAGGAGAGCACTCTGTGTCTTGGGCGGCGTGCGGTTGATTTCGTCGGCGAGGATCACATTGCCGAACAGCGGACCTTCGATAAACTGGAAGACACGCTTGCCGGTTGTCTGATCTTCCTGAAGAACCTCCGTGCCGGTGATGTCGCCCGGCATCAGGTCCGGTGTGAACTGGACTCGGCGAAACGACAGATCAATCAGCGACGCCATCGTCGAAACGAGCATCGTCTTGGCGAGACCGGGCATTCCCTGCAAGATGCAATGCCCTTTGCACAGCATCGCGATCAGCAGTTGCTCGGCGACTTCGTCCTGCCCGACGATCACGCCCGCGAGTTGCTGTCGAAGTTGCTTGAACTGTTCGTACATTCCATCAACGGCTTCCGCAACGTCTTTTGACGTTTCCATAATCGATACCCTTGCATGGCCATTTTCTTTGCCAGTGGCCGTGCGTTCTGCGGTGAGGTGAGAGTCAATTCGGTTCATGTGGTTTTCATTCTTTGTTTTGTGAACGGAACGGCGCTATCCGCCGGTGTCTGTGTTTCGGTTTCATGAACAGTTACCGGCGGCTGACGCCCAATGGTGCCTGGTTTAAAGTAGACGTCACTCTCCGAGTGACGAAATGCGATTGAATTGGCCACGTCAATCATCCATCACTCGGAGAGTGATGCCTACTTTGTTCTAAACCAGGTGCCACTTGGCCAGCGCCGTATCGCTCTATTTGTTTGCTTCCACGGCGCTGATCAGTTCATCGCTGTCGGCGTCGAGTTGTTTGAATTGTTCGTCCGTGCCGGGAAACTCCTGTCGAGTCAAATCGTAATCTTTGTTCTTGTCCATTTCGGTAAACCATTCCGGTCCTGTCACCTGAGTTGTGGCAGTGGGTGCATTCACCTCACGCAGCAATGCCAGCGGCTGATGGGCCGCTGGTCCGAGGCCAATGCAGACCCGAAACGTCGGATGTGTCTCATCGGATGTAATCTGTCCGTCAGAGTTCCGATCGAACGCAGCCAGGCGGTCGTTCAATTGACGCAATTCACGAATCGAAAACCGTCCATCGGTGTTGGGGTCAATCTCCTGCAACATCGCGTATCCATCGTTCACGGCACCAATCGAAATCTGATCGCTGTTTGATCCCTGTGCGGCAAGGAATTCAAGGTTGAACGTGGGAAAGCTGAGCGTCAGGCTCGAAGGATTCCGCTTTGCCGAATCCTTCATCGCGGCAAATTCGTCTCCAAAGCTTTCGATAATCAGTCGTGATGCATCAGGCTGGTTTGTGTTCAGTTCGATCCTTAGACGAATATCAGCAGGCCGTTCGTGAAGTTGCGTTAGCTCTTCGGGACTCAGAACACCATTGCCATCGACATCGAATCGCGGCAGCGTTGGATTTGTTGCGTCGGGCACTGCGTAGCGGGCTGCGAGGCGTTTAAGAAATGCGGCGGCCGACGCTTCATCAGGAATTCGGAAGACCAGTTTGCCAGTAGAATTGTGCGTCGGCTGGTCGCGAACATCCTTCGCCGCCTGAGCCAGCTCAGTGGCTTCCACAATGTCGTCACGATTCAGATCACACTCACGAAAATACGCGACAGACTGCGACAATTCTTCGACCGACACGATGCCGTCGCGATCACGATCCAGCACTTTATAGACAGGCTGCTGGTCGGCTCGAAATCGCTGAAAGTTATCGTTCAGAAACAGCACCTGCGGACCATCGACCCAATTCGTCAGCAACCAGCGCACTTCTTCCACGGACGGCGGTGCTCCGACCGACTGCGTGTATCGGTCGATGCGTTCGTAGATCGTTGCAGGAGCCGAATACTTCGGAACGGCCGGAACCGCTGGCTCGACGGGAGCTTCAGCAGCGGGAACAGGTTCCGTTGTCGGAGTGGCAACCTCGTTTGAAGGCGTTTCTCCGGTGACCAGCTCGCTGATTGTCTGTAACAAGCCTGGCGGCTCCTGGGCTTTGGCGTCACCCTGAGCCTCGGTCGCCGTTCGAGCCGCTTCCGCCGCAATCCGAACCTCTTCCGCTTTGAAGGCTTCCGGATCAGCAATGTAACGCATGATCTCCTGAACTCGCCGCTCGCGAACCTGTCGAAACGGCTGACCATCGATCAGGATTGACACTTCAATCAGCAGCGGCTGTTCCGGCAACGCCAGTACGAATCGGAGTTGCGGAGAATTCGGATCCCCCGGTTCGCCAAGGTCTTTATGATGCAACTGATACTGCGGCATTCGAGCCGCCGGAGTTGCCGCCGGAGCAGGCTCGCCGGCCGGGATCATCGGATCCATTGGCGGTGCTGGTTGAACTGCACCCAGAATGCGCACGGGGACAGAGAGCGCTGCGTCGTCGGCGAAGGCCGAGATCGTCGCCCATGAAAACAGTGGTGCCAGCAGGAGATACCTCATCTGCCGGGCGGTGGCAGCGGATCGTCGCAGGCTCAAGTTGACAGGGGATAAATGTTGCATAAGAGGAGTCTTGTACAAACGCGAAGTCTATGGGTTCTCAATTCGCTTCCAACGTTTTCGTTGAATGATCAATGTCAGTATGCTTAATCCCGAGGTAGGCCGGACCAAGCGCAGCGCAGTTCC
>JAYTAK010001249.1:0-2583 GCA_043737515.1 Candidatus Kuenenia sp.
GCAGATCGCCGGCAAGCCTCACATCGACAGCGAGATTGCATGGAACAAGCCGAATCGCTTCATCGCCGACAGCAATCTGCTCGTCGCCAGCTACGCCGCTTTGCAGGGCGTGGACGGATACATCTGGTTTGCGGCAGAAGATGGCAACTGGCTGAACAACGGCAACGGCAAATGGACATGGATGATGCCCGGCGAAATTGGTCAGTCACCCGCAGCCGCATTGCAGTATCGCCGAGGCGACGTAAAAGCATCTGAACCCGTCGTGCGGCAAGTCTCCATGGACGCAGACGTGCTGGCTCTGAACGGGACCGGAATCGTGGAAGGCAAGAACGTGGACTTTCGCATCAACGGAACGCCTTCTTCGTCGGATGCAAGTCAGCTTTCGGCATTCGATCCACTGACATATTTCGCGGGCCGAGTTGAACGCAGTTTCGACAAGAATGCGAAGTCACTTTCGCAGGATCTCAGACAACTCATTGATCGCTCCGCCAAGCGCATCACCAGCGTCACGGGCGAGCTGACGTGGGACTACGGCGACGGACTGCTGACCGTCAACACGCCCAAAAGCCAGGCCGTCACTGGTTTCCTGAGCAAAGCAGGCATTGTCAAACTTCGCGATTTGACGATCGAATCGACGATGGAATACGGCACCGTCCATGTCATCAGCCTGGACGACCAGCCGCTCGCCACGTCTCGCAGGATTCTGATCCAGGCATTCAGCGAGGAAAAAATGTACGGCTTCCGAGCGGAAAACGGAGTCATCAAAGACGTCGGTCGCGTACCTATCAACGTCCGGGACATTCAGGCGACCGTCACGTTTTCAAACGCCGCAGGGTTGAAAGCAACCGTGCTGGACCCCAACGGGTATGCGAAGGGAAACGCCTCGCCTCAGGCGAACGGCACATTGTCGTTACAGCGAGACGCAATGTACACAATTGTCATTCGCTGATGATCGGCGCCACACGGCTGGCCAGTTTGTGAATTCGTAGGGTGTGACAAGCGCCAGCGCCGGCACACCATGTCTGTGATTCGGTGTGCCTGCGCGTTGCTTGTCACACCCTACGAGTTGCGCATCGTCAATAACTGGCCGACCTGGATTGCGACGCAGACCCGGATGACAAGCATCTTGTCGCCCGTTAGACTGCCAACGTTCGAGTTCTTATCAGCAAGTTGTGTCTGAGAATCTGCCCCTCACAAAACCACTTTCATAAGGAACCATTACATGGACGTTAAATCCGCCATCAAGGATACCTTCGGGATCAGCAACATGGTGTTGAATTCGTATGTGGGAGATTTTACCGATGCAGAATTGATGCGCAGGCCGGGGCCCGAATGCAATCATGTGGCCTGGCAGTTGGGGCATCTGATCAGTTCCGAATGCGGCCTGATGAATCAGGTTCAGGCCGGTTCATCGCCGCAACTCCCTGCTGGATTTGAAGAAAAACACGCCAAGGAAAACACGGGCAGCAACAATCCCGCTGATTTTCATACGAAGCAGGAATACCTGGATCTCGCGAACACAGTGCATGCCGCCGTGATTGCGTTGCTGGATGCTTATCCCGCAGAGAAACTGGATGATCCAAGTCCCGAGCATTTCCGCGGCATGTTTCCCACCATGGGTTCCATGTTCCTGTTGATCGCGACGCATTCGATGATGCACGCCGGACAACTCGTCCCGCTGCGCCGGGAATTGGGGAAGCCGGTAGTGATTTAGCGGACCAACTTCTGCGTCATCACTCCTCGGCGACATCCACCTTATCCTCATCCAGCCTGCCATCGATTGAAGAAAACGCCAGGTTCTCCGGACGGGATTGACAAGCTGGAAGCTTATCCCACGGTTAAATCGTCCCGCCCCGGACGTTTGAGATCATGCGGCTCGCAGACCGCACCGTACATTTCCGGGCGGCGATCGGCCATGCGGTCGATCATGTGTTTTCCGGGGACACGCACGATGAGTTTGGTGCGGGCGGCGACAGGATCGATGTCCGCGCGAATGATGCCGGGCTTGTCATTGTCGATGGAGGTCATCGTTGCGCCGACCGGGCTGCAGATGCGGCTCTTGCCGATGAACCGGAATCCGTTTTCCGTCCCGACACGATTCACGGCGGCAAAATACACGCCGTTTTCCATCGCGCGCGAATTGATCGAGAACTGTGCCATGTAGTCGCCGCCCGGTGGCCAGTTGGTCGGCAGCAGGATGATGTCAGCTCCGCGAAGCGCCAGCACGCGCGCGGCTTCCGGGAATCCGCCGTCGTAGCAGATCAGCATCCCGATCCGCACACCGCCAGCTTCGAAGACTTCAAACGGGCGATCGCCGGGTGTCGTGAACCGATCGACTCCCAGATACGGCAGATGGATCTTGCGATAACTGCCGATCAGGCCCTCAGGCCCGATGAGCACCGCCGTATTGAACATCTGCGTGCCGGATTTCTCGAGCATCCCGCAGACGACGAACGTCTTGAGTTCTTGGCAGAGTCGTGCGATACGTTCGGTTGTTGGTCCGGGAACGGTCTCCGCCAGCGACATGGCGTCTTCGAGCGAATCGAAGCAGTAGCCCGTGTTGAAGCATTCGGGGAAGACGGT